>DASURJ010000795.1:0-13859 GCA_036280115.1 Gemmatimonadaceae bacterium | reverse complement strand
CCATCGATCATCTCCGCACCATCGCTCCGCAGCACAACCGCGATCTGGCTCGCGTGGTCGTCGTGGGTCACTCGGCCGGCGGTCATCTCGCGATGTGGGCGGCCGGACGTCAGCGGCTGCCCGAGACGAGCGAGCTCCGCGTGCGCGATCCTCTCCCGCTCCGTGGCGTCGTCAACCTCGCGGGCAGGGCGGACATGACCGAGCACATCCGCGAGTACGAGGGGCTGTGCCGCGACACGGTCGTCACCGCGCTCGTCGGCGGTACACCGGCAACGGTCCCGGAGCGCTACGCGCAGGTCTCGTCGAAGGCGCTACTTCCGCTCGGCGTGCCGCAGGTGTTCGTGATTGGCACGCACGAAGAGTTCGTGCCGCAGCCGCTCGCCGAGGCGTACGTCGGTGCGGCGGTACAGGCCGGCGACTCCGCAAGGCTGATCGTGATTCCGGACGCCGGGCACTTCGAGCTCGCGAGCGCTCGCGCGTTCACGTGGCCGCAGGTGGACGGGGCGATTCGGTCTCTTCTCGACGGACGGCTTCCGGCACCCGCTGCGCCACGTTAGGCAGGCGGTAGTCGAGTGCACCGTGTTCCGGCTGTCATCCCGGCAGCCCGAATGTCGGCCACCTACCTCGCCGGAGTCACGCGCAAACGAGAGAAGTGCGCCTCGGTTCCCGCGCCGATCCAGAGCGCGATGCGCCCGCTGGCCGGCGGGTTCTTCATGTCGTTCACGATCAGCACGGGCTGCGCGGAGCCGTCGACATACAGCCGAGCGACGCCTTGCCGTACCTCGACGCGCATCGACGTCCACACCCCGGGCTCGAGATCGACATACGACTCGTACACACCGGGCGCCTCCTTTCGAAGACGATACCACGGATGGTCCGGGTGCACGATGTACTGCGTGGAGTGATTTCGGCGGAGCTGATCATTGGCGCGTCCGTTGGTCGGACGGAGGTAGAACGCGGCGTAGCGATCGCCCGACTGATCCACGCGAAACGCGATGCCGACGAAGCCCCGGGCGCCCGAGTCGGCGCCTGCGCGGGGCACTCCGGCGACGTCCACCTCGATCGTTCCATCTCGGAACTCCAGGTCGCTCAGGATGGCAATCGTCTCCCCGGCACCAGTCGGGACGAGCCTGATGGCGTCACGACCGCGATACTGCCCGCGCGTGGCTTCGACGTTGCGCAGGGTGAGCCGACCCGGGTCGCGAGGGAGCAGGTCGTCCGAGCCCCGGCCCTGTTGGGCGGTGAGGGACCAGAGCGGAAGAAGGCTGACGATCGACGCGACGACCAGAAGTCTCGGCGGCATGCAGAACGTCCTCACTCGATGCTGAAGTTCGACGGAGCGATGCATACCACGCTACACGACTTCGCGGCGATCGTCTCACGCGTCAGGGTACTATTTCCTCCTCTGACCGGGCTCGATCGACATCCCGCCGACCGAGGCTCGGGGCTCGAAATTCGGTGTGCTTCTCGACACGTTACTGGAACTCCAGCTCCTGGGTCTCACCCCATGCGTTCAGCGCTCATACTCCTGCTGCCCGTGACGCTCACCGTCGCGCCGGTGCCCGCGTACGGACAGCGCCGAGCGGCCGAGGTGTCGCTCGACACGGTGCTGTTCGCGCCGTCGCTCGAGGTCGATCTCGCGGCGAGCAAGCGTATCGACCGTAGCCTCTACGCCCGCGACCTGATTGTCGGCAGTGGGCGCTGGGCGAACCGCGGCGACCAGATCACCGTCCGTTATGCCGGCGCGCTCGCCGACGGGCGCGCATTCACCGCGCCGGCAGAGCCACCCGCCACGTTCAAGCTCGGCGCCGGGACCGTGATCGCCGGATGGGAGCGCGGTCTCACGGGGATGCGCGTCGGTGGCCGCCGCCAGCTCGTCATTGCGCCGGACCTCGGCTACGGGGGAGAGCAGTCCGGTGTGATTCCGCCGAACTCGGTGCTGGTATTCGAGATCGAGCTCCTGTCCGTTCGCTGATCGGAGGCGCCGATGCCGATCTCGCTTCCGCGCAAGTTCGTCGAGTCGATCCTGCTCGGCCCGATGAACGACCGCCGTCAGCTGCAGGACTCGCCGATCCTCGGCGACGTCTGGGTGGCGTTCGCCGACAAGCCCGACAGGGCGCACGAGCTGCTCATCACCCCGCACAGGGAACGCGCGGCTGGCACCGTCGCGATCGCGATCGACGAGCAGATCGCGCGGGGGCCGAGGCAGGAGCCGCAGGCGGAGATCGCGCCGCTTCACGGTGTCGTTGCGGCACGCCTGTATTTCGCCGAAGTGTTGAGCGTCGTCGTGCCGATGACAGGCTGGTGGCACGAGCGACGGGTGCAGGCAGACTTCAATGCGTTCCTCGACCCGGAGCAGGGCCCGAAACGCCTCGCGCGCGTGATCGAGGCGATCCGCAGGGTGGCGCAGCCGCGGACGGCCAGCGTCGGAGGCGCGGGCGATTCGCACGTCGATCGCCAGTTCGGGGCGGAGCTCTTTCCCGCGTTCGACCGATACCTGGCGCTCGCGGGCCTCATTCTCTGGGCGGCGCAGTGGACGCCGCCGACAAAGCCGGGTGCACGAAAGGGTGCGCGTCGCACGGCAGCGTCACAGGCGGTACTCACGGACGACGCGCTCGCGAAAGTGCTCACGCGTGTGAAGGTCCAGCAAATTCAGCGCGTGCTGCGCGATCTCCTGGGCAAGATGCCGGCGCCAGGGGGGACCGAGAAGCTCGTCTGGCAGATCTCGCTCAACCGCAAAGCGATGCCCGCGCTTCAACGTTCGGTTCCGGCAGTGAAAGCGGACGCGGCGCGCACGCTGTTCAGCGTCGATTGCAGCAAGATCGCGTGGGGGGTCATCGACTCGGGTATTCAGGGGGGCCACGCGGCGTTCAGCGACGCGAAGGGCCGGTCGCGCGTGAAGGGCAGCTTCGACTTCAGTCAGGTTCGGAAGATCGTCAGCCTGGAGAACCGGAAGGCCAACGACGCCCGGGAGCGGCGGCTCGACGAGCTCCTGCACGACGGCCTCGCCAACAAACCGGACCGGAAGACGGCGGTGGAGCTCCTCGAGCAGCTCGCGAAGGACGCGGCCGAACGACGTTCGACCCACTGGGAGCTCGTCCGGCCATTCGTCGAGATCAAACCCGCCACTCGGCCTAACGAAAGCGATCACGGGACGCACGTCGCGGGAATCATCGGGGCGAACAGGAACGGACGCGACGCGGTGCCAGACCACGAGCGCGGGGACTTCGCGGACGGCATGTGCCCGGACATCCAGCTCTACGATTTTCGGGTGCTGTCGCCGGACGCCGGCCAGACGGAGTTCGCGATCATCGCGGCGCTGCAGTTCATCCGCTACCTGAACACGCGCACGGACTACATCACCATTCACGGCGCGAACCTCAGCCTCTCGATCCCGCACGACGTGCGCAACTACGCGTGTGGAAAGACGCCGATCTGCGTCGAGTGCGAGCGGCTGGTCGACAGTGGGGTCGTGGTTGTGGCCGCGGCGGGGAATCTCGGGTATCAGAGCTTCACCACCCGCGAAGGCTCGTACGAGGGGTACGCGGCGTTCAGCATCACCGATCCGGGGAACGCGGACGGCGTGATCACTGTCGGCGCGACGCATCGGTATGCGCCACACACGTATGGCGTGAGCTTCTTCTCGAGCCGAGGGCCCACGGGAGACGGGCGGCCGAAGCCGGATCTCGTTGCACCGGGAGAGCGGATTCGCGGCCCGTTCCGCGATGGGTGGGGCGACCTGGATGGCACGAGCATGGCGGCGCCACATGTGAGCGGCGCGGCGGCGATGTTGATGGCGCGGTACTCGGAGCTGATCGGACAGCCGCGACGCATCAAGCAGCTACTGTGTGAGAGCGCGACCGACCTGGGCCGCGAGCGGAGCTTCCAGGGAAACGGCATGCTCGACGTGCTCCGCGCGTTCCAGGGAACCTGACAGAGACCTCATGATCTTCAGCCTCGACGTACGCCGCGCGCGGAACGGGGATTGTCTGCTCATTCATTTCGGGTCGAAGCGGAAGCCCGGGCTGATCATGATCGATGGCGGCCCGGCGAACGTGTTCGGGCCACACCTCGAGCCTCGTCTCGACCAGATCCGGCAGGCACGCAAGCTCGCGCCGCAGGATGCGCTTCCCGTCGACCTGCTCATGGTGAGTCACGTCGACGACGATCATATCAGGGGACTTCTCGACCTCACGAGGGATGAGATCGATCGAGTGAGCGCGCAGCAGGCGCTCAAGCTGAACGTGCTCGACTTCTGGCACAACAGCTTCGACGAGATCATCGCGAGCTCGCCGGCGGCGCTCACGGAGATGTTCGAGAGGCATTTCGGCGAAGCGGCGAGCAGCTTTCGCGTGCTGGCGAGCATTCCGCAAGGTTTTCGACTTCGCCAGGACGCCGCGCGGTTAGGTTATCCGCTCAACTCCGATTTCGACGGCAAGCTCGTGGCCGCGCATCGGAAGGCGAAGAAAGTGACGGTCGCGAAGAAGGTGAAGCTCACGATCGTCGGCCCGATGCGGTCGGAGCTCGAGGCGCTGCACGAGAAGCATCAGGAATGGCTGAGGGAGCTCCAGGCGGAGGGTCGCTCACCGTCCGCCGCGCTGGCGGCGTATCTCGATGCGTCGGTGTCCAACCTGTCGAGCATCGTGGTGCTGGCGGAGCTCAACAAGAAGCGCATGCTGCTGACGGGTGACGCGCGCGGCGACAAGATCCTCGAGGGGCTCGAGCTCGTCGGCGTACTCAAACCGGGCAAGAAGCTCACCGTGGACATCCTGAAGGTCCCGCATCACGGGAGCGCTCGCAACCTCGATCGCGACTTCTTCGCGCGCGTCCTCGCGAAGCACTACGTGTTCTCCGGGGACGGCGAGCATGGGAACCCCGAGCGTGCGTCACTGGAGATGCTGTTCGGCGCGCGCGGGACTTCTCCGTTCACCGTCCATCTGACGTACCCGGTGAAGGACATCGACGCGAAGCGCAAGCACGACTGGGAGGAACAACGGGCGAAGGAAAAAGCCCGAAAGGCAACGAGGCCGAGTACGAAAGTGCGCGCCGTGTGGTCGGCGAAGAAGCAAGGGCTCGTGTCGTTCTTCCGTGAGACGCCGCTCGCGAACGGGCAGAAAGTGCGAATCGTCGATGACGGCAAGGCGCACGTCATCGATCTCCTGGATCCGGTAGGTTTCTGAGGAGCCTCGCGGTCATCATGACGTTCACCCGCCAGATGCATCGCGAACGGGAACCCGAACAGCGAAGGACGGAAGAGGGAACGTAGTGGCTGCACCTGCCTTGTCGGTGATTTTGGTAGCGACACACGACTATACGCTCGTTCGCTCCGCGGTCCGGAACCTCACGCGGCAACGTGACGTTGATGTCGAGCTTGTGATCGCGGCTCCGCAGGCGCTGGCGGAATCGATCACCGCCCAGGATCGAGGCGATCTCGAGTCGTTCGCGGCGTGGCAGCACGTGGTGATTCCGGACGGCACGCCGTTCGACGAGGCGCGGGCCAGGGGAGTGCGCGCGGCTCGCGCGCCGATCGTCGCGTTCACCGAAGACCACTCGTTCCCGGAGCCGGGATGGGCGGCGGCGCTCGTGGCGGCGTTCACCGATGGCGTCAGCGTGGTCGGGCCCGTGGTGCAGAACGCCAACCCCGGCTCTGCCGTCAGCTGGGCCAACTTCCTTCTCGAGTACGGCGAGTGGATGCCGCCGGCGCGGCGGCACGGGCACGCGCATCTCCCGGGACACAACAGCGCGTACCGCCGCGACGTCCTCCTGGCCCTGGGTGACGGCCTGACGCGGATGATCGAGGCTGAAAGCGTGCTGCACTGGGCACTGGCGGGCGAAGGGCACCGGTTGGCGCAGGAGCCAGGTGCGGTCACGCGCCATACGAACTTCTCGCGCTTCGCGCCGTCGGTTGAATTGCGGTACCACCTCGGCCGCCAGTTCGCGGCCCGACGCTCGGCGCAGTGGTCCATTGGACGCCGAGCCGCGTATGCCGTCGCGTTCCCGCTGGTGGCACTCGTCCGCGTCGCGCGGGTCGCGCGGATGGGCGTCGGATCGCCGGACCTTCCCGCAGTCGCGAAAGCGTTGCCCACCGTGGCCGTGATGGTGACGGTGTCCAGCGTCGGGGAGGCCGTGGGGTACGTCACTCGTCAGGCGGGGTCGTCCGCCGCGTACCTCAGCGACATCGAGCACGACCGGCGGCGCTTCATGCGCGCAGAGGATCTGGACCGTGTTCACTGAATCTGCTGAGCTGTACGACGCGATCTACTTCACGTTCAAGGATTACGCGGCCGAGGCCGCGGACGTCGCGCATCGCATCCGCGCCGAGCATCCGCAAGCGCGGACAGTCCTCGATGTCGCGTGCGGCACCGGTGAGCACGCGAAGCTGCTCGCCGCGCAGCACGGCTTCGAGGTGGACGGCGTGGACCTCAACGCCGAGTTCCTGCGCCTGGCGCGCCTCAAGCATCCGGCCGGCCGCTTCTACGAGGCCGACATGCGCGAGTTCGACCTGCCCGGCCGATACGACGCCGTCATCTGTATGTTCAGCTCGATCGGCTACGTGAAGACGCTCCCGGAGCTCGAGCGCGCGCTACGCAATTTCCGGAGGCACCTGGCGCCTAACGGGATCGTGATGGTCGAGCCGTGGTTCCCGCCCGAGGCGGTCAGTGCCGGGCACACATCCACGCGGACGGCCCAGGCGAATGGGGTGCACGTGGAGCGCGTCTCGACGAGCGACGTCGATGGCCGGCGCTTTCTCCTGCGGTTCGACTACACGATCCGCGAAGGCGACCGCGTTCGCTACACGACGGAGCTCCACGAGCTCGGCCTCTTCACGAGGGACGAGACCTTGCAGGCGTTCGCCGGGGCGGGCCTGGCGGCTCGGCACGAGGCGCCGACGGAGCTGAACCGCGGCCTGTACATCGCGCGGTAATTGGGGTCAGATTCGAATATCATCGTTCCGTTGCGCGGCGGCAGCGTACGGGCGCCGACCCCTGGCCCGCCAGCCGAAGCCCCTCGACGCGCGCACCCGGCTCGCCGTCATCCGCGTCCGCCGTTGCCGCGCCGGTGTTGCCGCGCCCTCCGCGCTCCGCTCGGTGGCGGGCCGAAGCCCGGCCGGCGCCGTCGTCGCATCGGGCCTGACGCTGGCCTGACGCGAATTGCGTGGCAGCAGCGAACGCGGAGGACGCGGAGGACATCTCGCGCGCCTGGGGTGTGGCGTGGCGGGCGTCGGAACGACGATGACGGCGGAAAAGGCCGAAACGGCCCCGAAACGGCCGGATGCGGGGACGGGTCTCGGTCCACGTCAGGCATCCAGAAGAGGGAGAACGGATGAGGGGGATGAGGGGATGAGAGACATCATCCTCAGCGAGTGGGAGCTTCTCCCGCCGGGCCGTGAGTGAAGGGGAACGGCTCCCGGGGACGCCCCTCGACCCCACGAGCGGTTCCCATCACCTCACGGCCCGGCGCGAGGGCGGATCCCGACCGCGGAGCGATCCCCGGCATCCCGCGCATCCCTCATCCGTATCACCCTTCGTTCTGGATGCTTCGCCGGCGGCATGGATGCTCTTGGTGGCCAATTACTCCGGGAAGGTATCCATCACGCGACGCTCGAGCGTCGTCGTCTCCTGCTGCGCCCCGCGCAGCGCTCCCAAACCTTGCTCGAGCTTCTCGCGTTCGGTCGTCAGGAACCGCTCGTACGGCTGAATCACGTCCAGCAATTCGCGCTCGTAGCGCTGGAGCTGCTCGTTGAACTTCGTGGACAGGAGCGCCGAGAGGTCGGTGCTGAGCGTCGCGATCTTCTCCTCGAGCTCCTTGATCAGACGCCGGCGACGCGCCGGGATCAGCAGCCAGCCAGCAACGGCAAATAGGGTCGCGGTCAACAGCCCGGTGATATCCAGCGCCGCCGTCGTGAACACCGCCATCACCACCGCGCCGAGCCCGACCGCGAGCACGTTGATCCCGAACGCGTGTGTCACCGCCTCGCGCATCGACTCCACCACCTCGCGCGCTTCGGCCTCGGCGTTGAACTCGTTGAGCCGCCGCTCCACCGGCTGACGGAGACGATCGAACAACTCCTCGCGGTTGTACTGGAACTCGGTGCTCGAGTGTGCGGCGAGCGCGCCCGACGCGCGCAGCCGAGCCGTGTGCGCGTCGAGCTCCTGAAACACCGCCGTCCAGAGCTTGAGGTTCCGCTTGACGGTCCAGTCCACCATGCGATGCACGACATCTTCGATCTCGCGAGGCGCGTTGGCGACGACTTCGGCCCGGAAGCGGTTCTCGACCGCGTCCTTGTTGCGCAGGAAGTTCAGGTTGCCGATGCGAATGGTGCGCTCCAGCCAGCTGCGGCCGCGGCGTTCGACCTCGGTGAGCACGTTGCGCACCTCGAGCAGGTACCGCTCGGAATCCGTACGCATTTCCGCGCCGTAGCTCTCGAGCTGGCCGCGCACCACGCCAAGGACATGGCTGTCCGCGTGCACCACCTCGAGGCGCTTGTTCAACGCGCCCACGTTTCGGTCGAGCACGTTCCGCAGCACGCCGAGTGGCGAGAGGAGCTTGAGCCGGACACGCTCGCGCTCGCGGAGGGTCTCGAGAAGGTAGCGCTCGAGGGCCGGGAACTCGTTGCGCGGATCGGGCGTCGCGGGCGCAGCGGGAACCGCGTCGCCCGTACTGCCCGGCGCACCACTCGTGACTGGCGCCGAGCCTAACGATGCTGCGCGGGCAGCCACCTTGGCGCGCAGGGACTGGAGCGCGCTGATGAAGTAAACGGTCGGCGCCGGCCCGCCAAGTCGTGCGACGACCTCGCGCTCGAGGTACTGGCGTACCCGGTCGATCTGCTCGTCGGAGTTCCGGCGGTCGACCCCGTTCACGATGAAGATGACCTTCTTCCCCCACTCGCGGATGTGCGACAGGAACCCCATCTCGCTCGCGGTGAGCGGCTGCAGGAGACTCGTGACGAAGAGCACGAGATCGGCGCGCGGCACGAAGCCGCGCGTGATCTCCTCCTCCATCCGCTCGATGGAGTTCGTGCCGGGCGTGTCCACGATCTCGAGGTCGCGGAGAACGTCGAGCGGGTAGTGAAAGAGCAGCACGTGGTCCCCGATGGCCTCGGGCGGGCCGCTGTTGCCGAAGCGCAGGATGGCGATCTCGCGCGTGGTCGGCAGGTCGCCCATGGCGAACACCTCGTCGCCGAGCAGCGCGTTGATGAACGTGCTCTTTCCGGTGTTGTACTCGCCGGCGATGACGAGCAGGAAGAGCTCGTCCATCTCGTCCACGAGCTTCGCGAGGCGGTCGACGTCAGTGCGCGATCCCTCGACCTGCTGGAGCGCGTCGCGTGCATGCAGCACGAGCCGCCGCTCGAGTGCCACGAGCTCGGCCTGCTGGCGGGAGAGGACCTGTTCCATGCTGGAGATTACCGGAGTTGCGGCTGGAGTCCAATCTCTGAGCCTCGTCGCCGGAGTTGGCATCGCGAGTCCGAGCATCATCGCGCCCCGTTCACATCGCGACGGATCGGGGCTCGGGAACGGCAGGAGGACAGGGCTCCGAGCATCGCGACCGGTCCTCCGAGCACCGTCGCGCCCGGCTGGCATCGCGACCGGTCCGGATGGGGAAAGGCAGGAGGGGATGGACAGGATGGACAGGAGACCCAAGATGACTCGGGCGGCAGCACGGTCGCTCGCGCCAGCGGCCCGAAAAGAGAGAGGGGGTAACGGCCGCCCGGGACGCCACCGTCTCTGATCCCCGCTCCCCTCACTCTCAGGCCGTTGCGAGATCCACCCGCCCGCGCGCGGACCGATCCGCCGTGATCCGCCCCATCCGCCCGATCCGTATCCCCTCGGCGAGGACGCCTGTTACTCAGCGGACCTCGACGCGGCCGCCGCGAGGCCGGCCCGTGTGCCTTGCTGATAGCTGATAGCTGATAGCTGATAGCTGATAGCTGATAGCTGATAGCTGTGTAGTTATGATTTGCGCCATGGATCGACGACGCCTCTGGCAGCGTATCCGGCGGGTCTGGATCACCCTGGGCCTCTCGGCCACGGCTGTGTTCGTGCTATGGTCCGTCGTTGCCTATCGAGCCTCCGATGAGGCGCGCGTGGCCACGCGCCCTGACTCACTCGTGGATGTGAGACACGACGGCGGGATCTGGTACTTCACGCCCAAGGCGGCTCGGGGTCCCCGAAGCGTGGGACTCGTGTTCTTCCCGGGCGCGCTCGTCGATCCCGTCGCGTACGCACCCATCGCGCGGGCCGCGGCGGCGGAGGGATTCCCGTCGTTCATCGTGGAGCTGCCACGTCGGGGCGCGTTCGGCGGTGCCGAGTCGCCCGAGCTCTGGAGACGATTCCGCGGTTTGCTGAAGCAGCCGGGGATGCCGCCGCGCTGGATGGTCGCCGGCCACTCGCGCGGCGGCGTCGTGGCCTCGCAGGTAGCGAGTGCTCCGCCGGATGGCTTCGCAGGGCTCGTGCTCATCGGGACGTCGCATCCGCGCGATGTGGACCTGAGTACGCTCCCGGTCCCCGTCACAAAAGTGGCCGGTACGCGCGATGGGCTCGCGAGCCGAGCCGAAGTCGAGCAGAATCGCGCCAAGCTGCCGACATCCACGCGCTGGGTGTGGGTCGAGGGTGGCAACCACTCGCAGTTCGGATGGTACGGCTTCCAGCCCGGTGACAGGCGAGCGACGATCGGCGCGTCCGAGCAGCGCGCGATGATGATCCGGGCGGTGCTGGAGACAGTGGCGGCAGCCGACGCGATCGCGGCGCCGCCCGCGACAACCAACTGACCGAACCGCCGACGACTCGCGCACTCCCCGGACTCGCCGTAGCTTGAGCCGGGAGCGGGCGGCAACCCGCAATCACGTCGATCAACCGGGGTTACGGAGATGGCCACGAAGCGAGAGGAACGCAAACAGCGAGCGGAAGCCGACCGACACGCGCGAGAGCGGCGGGCACGTCAACGAAAACTGAGGTCGCGTGTGCTCGTGGTGCTGGGCGTGGTCGCGCTGGGCGCAGTAGCGTTCATGTCGTTGCGTCGAGATGGTGAAGTGAGCAACGGTCGCGTCTGGTCGGCGGCGCACGGTCACTGGCATGACAAATAACGTCACGTGAGCGCTCCGGTGCGCTCGATCATCGCGGTCACGCTGCTGGCCACGACCGCCGCTGTCGGGGCCGCGCAGGCGACGACGTACGACCTCGTCGTGGCCAACGGGCGTGTCATGGACCCCGAGTCGGGGCTCGACGCCGTGCGTCATGTCGGCATCACGGGCGGGCGGATCGTCGTCGTGTCGGAAGCACCACTTCGAGGCCGGCGCGTCATCGACGCGACGAACCACGTCGTCGCTCCGGGCTTCGTCGATCTTCACGAGCACGGCCAGCGGGAAGAGTCCTACCGGATGATGGTCCGTGACGGCGTCACGTCTGCTTTCGAGCTGGAGGTCGGCACCGAGGACGTCGCGAAATGGTATGCGGAGCGCGAGGGCGGCCAGCTCGTGAACTACGGGGTGAGCATCGGCCACATTCGCGTTCGCATGAAAGTGCTCGGCGACCCCAGCAGGGATCTCCTTCCGGCAGGCGTCGGAGGGACCGGGACGGCGACCGAGGCGCAAGTCGCGGAGATGGAAGCGCTCATGCGCAGAGGACTGGCGGAGGGCGCGGTCGCTGCCGGATTCGGGAGCGCTTACACGCCGGGTGCGCCGATGGACGAGATCCAGCGCATGTTCAAGGTCGCTGCCGACGTGAATGCGTCGGCGCACATTCACATGCGTGGCGGCGTGACCGGTCTCGACTCGACGATCGCCGCGGCGGCGGCCGCGGGCGTGAAGCTCCACATCGTGCACGTCAACTCGAGCACGGGCGAAAATACGCTGCACACGTTCCTCGAGAGGATCCAGTCGGCGCGCGGCCGCGGTCAGGACGTGACCACGGAAGCGTATCCGTACGGCGCCGGGATGACC
This sequence comes from Gemmatimonadaceae bacterium, assembly GCA_036280115.1. Lineage (GTDB taxonomy): Bacteria > Gemmatimonadota > Gemmatimonadetes > Gemmatimonadales > Gemmatimonadaceae > JAJKIV01. The sequence goes on along the minus strand of DASURJ010000795.1, from coordinate 1,921 downwards.
TCCATCCAGTCGGCGCTGTTCGACGACTGGGAGTCGTGGCCGGACGAGCGTTTCGCGCGGCACCAGCTCGTCGCGACCGGCGAGCGCCTAACGAGAAAGACGTTCGGCGAAGCGCGAGCGAAGGGCGGCACGGTCATCACGCACGGCCGGAGCGAGGCGCAGACCCGCGCGGCGATCGTGAGTCCGCTCACCATGGTCGCGAGCGACGGCTTCATCGAGAACGGGCGGGGTCACCCGCGCACGTCGGGGAGCTACGCCAAGGTGCTCGGGAAGTACGTCCGCGAGGAGCGGGCGCTGACGCTCATGGACGCGCTGCGCAAGATGACCGTCGAGCCGGCACGCCGTCTCGAGGCGCGCGTCCCGGCCATGGCGGCGAAGGGACGTATCCGTGCGGGCGCCGATGCCGACCTGACGATCTTCGATCCGGCAACGGTGATCGACCGGGCGACGTACGAGGACGCGACGATTCCGTCGGCGGGAATTCCGTTCGTGATCGTCGGCGGGCAGGTCGTCGTCGATCGCGGGCAGGTGACGACGGCGCGTCCGGGGCGAGCGATCCGGGCCCCCTCCGGTCCGATGCGGGGTACCCGGTAACGATGGCCTCAGGCGGCGACGGCCATCACCCCCGCGCCTTCCACGCCGCGAGCACCTCGGCCTCCTTCTCCGGCGGGATGCCCGCGATCCTGCCTTCCAGCATCGCCTTCTGCTCCGCCTCGGGCCGCGTCTTGTGCCAATCGAGGGTCGCTTTGGCCGTGTCCGCGAGCGGGCGGAATGTCAGCCCGGCTGCCAGCGCCTTTGCGATGCTGCGGCGCAGGAAGCCCGCCGTCTGACCCGACGGCGGAAGCCAGATCGGCATGTGTCGCCATCCGCGCACGCCCTGGGCTTGCAGGAAGTCGCTCGGCACCCACGTGAAGCTCGCGCCCGCCGTCGTCACCGCCTTGATGCCGTAGAGCGTTTCGGCCATCGTCGTCGGCTTCGCCGGGCCCGTCGCGTTGAACGTGCCGAATACCTTGTTCTCCGCGAGCCGCACCATGAACTCGGCCAGGTCGCGCGAGTCGATGTACTGCGCCGGATCGTCAGGCGTTCCCGGTGCGAGCACCTCACCGCCGCGGTCGATGCGCGCCGGCCAGTACGTGAAACGGTCGGAGCGGTCGAGCGGCCCGACGATGAGCCCGGGTCGCACGATCGTGTGATTGTTTCCGTATTGCCGGGCGACTTCCTGCTCCGAAAATGTCTTTAGCGCCCCGTAATACTGGCCGGCGTGCTCGCGAACCGTCGTGTACGGATCGACCCCCGCGGGCATCGGCGTCGTCGGGGCCGTCTCGTCCGCACCCGGCACGCTGTTGTCGGGGTAGACCGAGATGGTCGAGATGAAGATGTAGTGACCGACGTTGCCCTTGAGGTGCTGCGCCGCGTTGCGCACCCAGAACGGGAGAGTCGTGGGGTTGTCGAGGACGACGTCGAACTTCTTTCCCCTGAGCGCGCTCACGTCGCCGCTCAAGTCGCCGATGAGCTGGTCGACCTTCCCCTTGAACATGTCGGGGCGGGTGCGGTTGCGGTTGAACAGGGTAACCTTGTGTCCGCGCTCGAGCGCGTAGTCCACCTGCTCGGGCCCCGTGAAGCCGGTGCCGCCGAGGATGAGGATGTTGAGGGGGGCGGGGGCTTTTTCGGTGGCGCCGTTGCGTGGCGTCGCTGGGTGAACGGTGGCGGCTCCCAGAGGCTCCGAGCCGCCGGTACCGGACAGAGCGAGTGCGCCGCCGGCGGCGGCGGAGAGCTTGAGGAACGTGCGGCGATCGGTCGACATGTTCGTTCCAACCTCATGGAGAGACACGGGAATCTCAGGAAGATGAGGCGGGTGTCGGCCACTCGACAGGGCACAGCGAGCGAGGCTGGTCTCCACGTGACGCTCTAGCGGACATAC
>DASURJ010000794.1:0-3918 GCA_036280115.1 Gemmatimonadaceae bacterium | reverse complement strand
TCTGCCCGTGCGCCCCGGCGGTCGCGTCGGTCCCCATGATGATCTTGAGGTTCGGGTGCCGCAGGGCGCGCTTGAACATCGCGAGCTTGAGCGGGATCCCCTCTTCGGTCTTCCTGAACCCGTCCTCCGTATAGTTCCCGGGGCCAAGGAAACGGTTCTTGTTCTCGAGATAATTCTGCGAGACCAACCCGATATTCGGCTCGAAGTAGGTCCCATGCTTCGCCATGAGCTCGAACTCGCGGTCACCGAGTTGGCTCCCGTGCGTGACGGCAGTGCACCCTGCGAGCACCGCCGCGCGCGCGGCCGACGGACTGTGCGCGTGGACCCAGCTCCGCTTGCCGGCCAGCGTCGCCTCATCACACGCCGCGCGGATTTGCGCGTCGCTCAGCGTCTGCGCGCCGCCGTCTCGTATACTCTTCGACGCGAAGATCTTGATGACGTCCGCCCCGCGAGACACCATGGTGCGCACCCACTCGCGGATCTGCGGCGGCGTCCTCTTCGCATCGGTGAGCTGCGAAACCGACGTCAGGAGGCGCGGCCCGAGGAAATCGCCGTGCCCAATGCCGTACCGCAGCTCGATGTCGGGCGGGGCACCGAGACTCTGCACCGTCGTGATCCCGGCGCGAAGCGTTCGCTCCGCATTCTGTCCCGCGGCGATGGTCCGGTCCAGCTGCGATACGAGCCCCGTCGCGATGCGACCGTCGCGCCCGAAATGCGAATCGATGTGGACGTGCGTGTCGATCAGCCCCGGGAGGAGCGTGAAGCGCGACAGGTCGTAAGTGACTGCACCGACCGTACTGTCGTTCGCGTTCGTGATTCGCGCGATACGCGACCCTTCGACGACGACGATGACGCTGTCGCGGACTCCACCCTTGCCGTCGATGAGTCGCCCGGCTCGAATGACCGTCCGGGTTTGCGCACCTGCATCCACCGGCGCGAGCGTGAACGCGGCGCCAGCACAGGCGAGCGACAGAGCGAGCGGGGCGCGCGTCCAGCGACGAAAAACGATCATGGTCGACCTCGACGGGACAGCAATCTCGACAGGATGACCATAAAGTGTGAGGCGTACCGCGAGTCCGACAGGGACCCACGATACGCCTCGACGCACTACGACTGCACCCCGAGTCCAGCGTTACGCTTCTTTCGCACCGACGGCACAGCTTCCGTCCACACACGCATCGTCGATCGTGTCGCTCTGGTCGCTTTCAGATGCGCTCGAAGCGGCGCGCCGCTCCACCTCCTCGAGTACCCGAAGAAAGACGGACGCCGGATGCCCACCTTCGACGACGTACTGCCCGTCGAACACGAACGTCGGCACAGCCTGCACGCCAAGTTGCCGGGCGGCATCGAGCTCCGCGCCAAGCTCCCCCGCCCCCTCATCGGATTCGAGATAGGCGCGTACCCGCTCGGCGTCCATGCCCACTGACACCGCGAGCTCGGTGAGCTGTGCGTGGTCCGCGACGTTGCCGCCCTGACTGAAGTGTGCGTCGAACAGCTTCTCAACGAGCGCACGCTGCACCGCCGTCCCATACTCCCGCTCCGCGAGCCGCAGTAGTCGGTGCGCCGTATGCGTATTCACCGCGATCGCGCGATCCCAGTCCATCGTGATGCCTTCGCCCGCCGCGGCCTCGGTCACGCGCAACAGCATGCCGTCGACCGGTCGCCCACCGAATCGCTTCGCTAGGTACTCCATGTGGGGCACTGCCGTCTCCGGCGCGGCGGGATCGAGCTGGAACGGTCGGAAGACGACGTCGATCTCGTCGCCACCCGGGAACGCGGCCAGCGCGCGCGCGAACCGGCGCTCTCCGATGTAGCACCACGGGCAGACGATGTCCGAATAGATCTCGACCTTCATGTTGCATCGCTCCTGCGGTCCGAACACCTCTGCGCGACCGCCTTGGGTGTGATAACACCTAAACATAGGTGTTACAACACCCACCGTCAATTACTGCTACGGCCCCGACATCCGCTGGGCTCGCGTGAGCGCTGCCCGAGAGCGCTCGTTGTCGGGCTCGAGGTAGACCGCCAGGCGCAGCACCTCGACGGCGCGCGCGAGGATCGTCGGCCGGATCGCGTCGCGCGCGCGAGTCGCAAGCTCCACGAGTGTGCGTCCGTAATACTCGAGCATCTCCGGATCCTGCGATCGCTCGATCACGGCTGCCCGCAGGTCGTTGAACGCGTACTCGTACGCCGCGAGGCGGAAGTACGCCTTTCCACGATCGCGCAAATAACTCCGCTCGTAGCCGTAGCCGAGCGCCTTGTTCAGCTCGCGCACGGCGCCGGCGTGATTGCCGGCAAGCGTCGAATCGAACGCTCGGCTCTGGAACACCGCACCGCGCAGCGCCTGGAGACGGGGATTGAGGTCGGCGTTCCGCGCGGCCCGCTCCCCGAACTCGACCATGAGCTGCTCCGATCCTCCCCAGCGCGGCCACAGCATGAGCATGAAGGCCCGGTAGAGGCTGAAGCTGCCGCGATGGATGGCGAGGCCGCGCTCGAGAATGCGCGACGCGTCATCGTGTTGTCCCGCGAGCCGAGTCACGCCGATCGCGATCTCGTATGCGATGAGATGTGTGCTGTCGAGTTGCAGCGCTGTGGCTGCGTCCTCGATCGCGCGCGTTGCGGCGTCCGTCATGGCCTGGATGGCTTGGGGCGGCGTATTGCGAACGTAGTCGGTGCCGCGACGGCGCCACGCTGACGCGAAGTAGTAATTCGCGCGCGCGACACGGGCGTGGGCGGACTGCGGTCTTGCGGCGATCCAGGCCTCGATGCCGGCGAGCACGGTGGAGTCGTTCCGGTAAGCGGCCTGGAACGCATCCGCCAGCCGGATCTCGTGCCTGACGTCGCGCCGCACCTGTGCCTGCAGGGTGCCGATCTCACGCTCCAGGCCGTCGAAGTCCCGGTTGCGGATCATCTCGACGAACCGCGGGACGTGGATGTCGTTAGGCGGGTACCCGTACGCGAGTACCGACGGGAGCTGGATCGGCTGGAACAGTGAATCGGCGATCGCGATCGATCCGGTGCCGGCGGGCTCGTTCGACTGCGCGAGGCTCGTCGACGCCAATACCGCAACGAGCCCCGTGAGCCACGCGGCACGGGGGAGGACGGTACCCATGCGCGTACACTACCCCCCGGTACTGTGCTGCGCTATTCCGGGCTGGCGCCCAGCGAGGAGCTGGAAGGCCAGCTGGGAGCTGGCGGGTTGCTCGCTGCAGCTCCGAGCTGGAACGCTACTGACAGCGGCTGGCGGCTGGCTGCCAATCTCGGAGCTCGCAGCACGGAAACCAGCATGCAGCCGCAGAGGGTCTCAGTCGATGAGCTTCTCGAACCGCGGGTCGCCTCGGAGTGACGCGAAGGTCGGGTCGATCCTGAGCCACTCGGGCGAGACGTAATAGGGCCGAGCGAGGAGCCGCTCCAGGGTGCCGATCGCCTTGTCGCGCTCACCGGCGAGCAGGTAGATCCGCGCGAGCAGGTGGAGCTGATACGGCCCGTTCACCGCATCGCGCTCCACCGGCAGCAGCGCGACACCGCGCTCTCCCTCGGCGATCGCTTCGTCGCGCCGACCGGCGTACGCCAGCGACAGGCCGTAGAGCGAGTGGCGTTGTGCATCCTCCGGGGTCGCGCCGATCTGCACCCCGAACTCGCGGGCCGCCGTGTCGCCCCACACGCGCGCGCGCACCGAGTCGCCGCGCCATCCGTAGACCTGCGCGCGCACGATGGCCCACGTCCCGCGGTCGTCGTAGAAGTGTTCGGGGCCGAGCGACAGGAGTCGCTGCTGGTCGGCGTCGTCGAGCACCCAACCCAGGTCATAGTAGATGCCGAGGTACGCCACGAGCTCATCCTGGCTCACTCCGTGGGAGACGCTGTCGATGAAGCGCCGCGCGCCAGTGCGGTCGCCTTCGGCGAGCGACACCATCACGC
>DASURJ010000793.1:0-3520 GCA_036280115.1 Gemmatimonadaceae bacterium | reverse complement strand
CGACCGCGCGCTGATGCGGCCAGTTCGGCGACGGGGTCACGAGCAGCTCCCCGTCTACGAACTCGTACCGCGGCGCCGCGAGGGGACTGTCGGCGATGATCCTGCGCACCTCGGCCGCCGTCCAGCGGCGACGTGCACCGGTCGAAGGGCCGTGCGGAGGCGGGGCGAAGGCTGGCATAGCCATAATCTGCTCGGCGAGCGGGACGCCTGACAAGTGCGCACGCGCGACAATGGGTCGTGGGAGTCGGGCGTCCATCATCGAGACAGCGCAGATGGGGTCGATCGAACGCCGCCACGCCAGGGCTTCCTCGAGGAACTCTGGTAGCACGAGCGCGAAGCGTGTCCCAGTGGACATGAGTTCTCGCACCTGCCGTCCGACTTGCGGTACCAGTGCGCGTGACACGTCCACGTGTTGCACGGACGCGGCGAGAGGCGGCTGCTGTGGAGGTCTTGACTCGACACGCCGGCCGAGCGTACGCTCGGCGTCAGCATCCGCATCGACGCGCGTCGTGTCGCGCTGATTCGATGCCGGTCGCTCCGCCGCACCGTGCCAACCTCGGGGCATGTGCGCGAGCCACACCTGACCGAGGACAGGTTCCCCATGCCCGTGGCGACCGAGCAGAAAGTCTGGACGCTGGCCGAGCTGCACAGTCTCCCCGACGACGGCAACAAGTACGAGCTCATACACGGGGAGCTGTTCGTGACGCCCCCGCCCGTCCCGGAGCACGAGGACGTCGCGGCACGCCTGACGCGACTCATCGATCCTTTCGTCGCCGCCAACGACCTCGGGTTCGTGTATCACCCGCGCTCCGTGGTCCGGTACAGAAAGTCGGAGGTCGAGCCGGACCTCATTGTGCGAAAGCCATGGACGGGACGCCGGCGGAAGTGGGAGGACGCGCCCATTCCCATTCTCGTGGTCGAGATCCTCTCGCCGTACACGCGGCGGCGCGACCACGAGCAGAAGCGCGAGTTCTACATGGAGGTCGGCGTCGAGGAGTACTGGATCGCCGACCCGGAGGCGCACTCGATTCTCGTCGTTCGCCAGGACGAGGAGGATCGTCTCGAGCGCGAGACGCTGACCTGGTCGCCATCGTCGGCACAATCGAGTCTGACTATTCGACTTTCGGACGTGTTCGAGTCCTGATAGACAGGGCTGCCGGAGCCGATCTCAGACCTCCCGAATACCCTGGCGAAGAAGTCCGGCAACTCCAGCTGGAACGGCTCCGCGACGCCGCCCGGGTGCCAGTCGAGAAACTCCACCAGGCTTTCCGGTCGCGGCGGCACCATTCCGCCGCCAGCGTCAGCGACTGCAGCCCTCGGCGTCCTGGAACGCGCTCTCCACGACCGGCGACGACGTTCTGGCGTTCAAGGTGAGGTGCCGGCTGTCGGCGCGCTGAGCGAGCCGGCCTCCCGCTGCAGGCGACCAGCGAGATCGAGAAGCCGTGCGTGATCCTGCGCGCCGGCGTCGTCGTGCTCCACGCGCCCGAACCGGGCCAGGATCGTGTCATGCTCCGGCTCGGGGATCATCTCGGCCGCCATGGGAAAGAGGACCTCGTCCTCCTTGGCGATGTGCTCGCGCAGCAGCGCGGCGTACCCGCGCGCCGCGGCGACGATGCCTCGTGCCGCGTCGGGCTCGCCCGCTTCGAGCTGCCGGGCGGCATTGCGGAGCTGGCGCACGTACGCGCGTCCTTCCTCGTGCTCGTCGAGCATGGCCTCGAGGATCCCTCCCTTCGCCGGCTCGCCATGTTGCATCATGACGGGGAAGAGCACGCCCTCTTCCTTCCGGTGGTGGCAGCCGTCCGCGAACCCAGCCGCGAAGTCGGCGCACTCGAGGAAGAAGCCGGGACGCACCGTCTCGCCGCGCGCGAGTCGCGCCGCGCTCACCTCGAGCGCCTCGAGCACGCACTCGATCACGCGATGCTCGTCCATGAGCTGGTCGATCGCTTTCATGTTCTTCCCGGGAGCGAGTCAGTTCGGCGTCAGCACGGCACGCCTGGCGAGATGGCCGTGGTGTGCCTCGTTCAGAACTTCGTTGATTTCCGTCAACGAGTGCCGCTCGACATAGGGCTTCACCCGGATGCGTCCATCGGCGATCCACTCGAGGACCTCGGGATAGACCAGTGGGTCCGCGCCCCAGTTGCCGCGCGCCTCGGCATCGAAGGCCATCAGGTGAGACAGGCAGAGCTCCACGCGATCCGTGGTGAAGCCAACGATGGACAGGACGGCGCCATACCCGAGGAGACCGTACGCGGTCTCCTGGCCGGCACGCGTGCCCGATGTTTCGAAGATCTTCCAGCAAAGCGGTGACGCCCCGAGCGAATTGGCAAGCTCACGCACCGCTTTGCGTGCGTCCTTCGCCGTCAGGCCGCTCGCGTCGATCGTCCCGTTTGCCCCCGCGGCTCGCGCGTGCTCGAGCTTCGACGCACTCACATCGATCGCGATGACGTGCGCTCCCGTCGCGGCGGCGATCTGTACGCCGTGCAAGCCGATGCCGCCTGTCCCCACGAAGACGGCGAGATCGCCGGACGCCAGGCCGGACCGCTTCACCGCCTGAAACGGGGTGGACACCGCGTCGGAGACCACGGCGAGCTCCCACAAGTCGTGCTGCGCGAGGAGACGCTCGGGCACGGGGCAGAGATACCGCGCAGGCACTACGACGTGCGACGCGAAGCCGCCATGCCGGTCGTTGCCGGGCATGACCTGCTGGCGGCAGATGGTTCGCTTACCGGCGCGGCACAGATCGCACTCACCGCACGGCAGCACCGCCGGCACGATCACGGCGCGCCCGAGGAGGGCAGGGTCCACGTCCGTCCCGATCTCGCGCACGGTGCCGCTGATCTCGTGGCCGAGCACGAGCGGCAGGTCCGAGCGCGTCTTCACGCCGTGCAGCAGGAAGGACAGGTCGGTGTGACACACGCCGCATCCGGCGACTTCGACGACCGCTTCGCCGCGCTCGGGCCGTCGGCTCGTCAGCGAGCGTCGCTCCAGACGCTCGCCGGGAGCCGTCATGAACCACGCGTCCCAATCGGCGCGCACAGTCTCGATCATTGGTGCGATCTCCTGGCGTCGGCCATGTCGTCCGCGCCGTCGAAGATGAAAGGCCCGCATTCGTGACACTCCGCGAGCGTGCGATCGGCGCCGGCGAAGCAGCGCCGGTCGTCGTGGGACATTCGCATCACTTTCCGCAGGAACCGGCACTGACACCGAGAGCTCGGTTCGTACACCGCCTCGATGTAGTCGCTCGTGCGCGCCAGCACGTTGCGGACACGCACCTTGAGCGAAGGCGTGAGCTCGCTCTCCTCGATCGACAGCTCCTTGCTGATCACGACACACGCCGAGATGTGCTCGTACTTCACCGGATGCGTGCGGTTGAACTCGAGAATGGTCTCGCGCAACGAGGCCTTGACCGCGCGCTCCGCGGCGGTGCGATCGTCCCCGAACTCCTCGAAGATCCTGAAGAAGTCCGGGAAGATGAGCGCGGCGACGAAGTCACGGCCGTCTCCGGTGACGATGACATGGC
>DASURJ010000792.1:0-3134 GCA_036280115.1 Gemmatimonadaceae bacterium | reverse complement strand
ATGCGTTAGGACTCTGACCCCCAACGGACCTTTTGAGTGCATCCAATGGATTGACAGGCTCACGGCAGTCCCGCATAGTTCCTTTCGACGCTCGAAAGGAGACACATCGTGGCCGAGAAGTCGAAGGGCGACGTCCTGCAGGGGACGCTGGACATGCTCGTGCTCAAGTCCCTCCAGCTCGGACCCATGCATGGGTGGGGAATCACCGAGCGGCTCGAGGTCGGCTCCGAGCGCGTGCTGCAGGTCGGACAGGGGTCGCTGTATCCCGCGCTGTACCGGCTCGAGCGACAGGGATACATCTCCTCCGAGTGGGGCCTCACCGAGAACAATCGTCAGGCACGCTTCTACAAGCTCACCGCCGCCGGGCGGAAGCGACTCGCCGACGAACGTGCAACCTGGGCGCGAATGTCGCGCGCCGTGAACCTCGTGCTGCAGATGGGGGAGGGGTAACATGCGCGCACGGCTCCGCGATGTTCTCTGGCGACTCGGAGGCCTCGTCACGCGATCGCACGTCGAACAACGACTCGACGACGAGATGCGCTTCCACCTCGACATGCTCGCCGAGCGCCACATCGCCTCCGGCGTCGCGCCGGACGAGGCGCGGCGGCGCGCGCTCGTCGAGTTCGGCGGCACCGAACGATTCAAGGACGAGGCGCGAGAGGAATACCGCAGCCGGTTCGTCGACGAGCTCGTCCAGGATGTACGCTACGCGACTCGGGTGCTTCGGAACCACCCGGGATACACGCTCGCGGCCGCAGTGACGTTCGCGTTAGGTATCGGGGCATCCACGGCGATCTACAGCGTGGTCAACGCCGTGCTGCTCCGGTCGCTCCCGTACGCTGAGCCGGACCGCCTCGTCGTGTTGTGGGAGCGCCACGACGGGCGCGGTCGCGAGCGCAACGTCGTATCGGTGCCGAACTTCGAGGCGTGGCGCGAACGAACCCGGTCGTTCGAGGCGATGGCCGGGGTGGTCCCGTATCCAGCGACGATTGCCGGCTCCCCGAACGCAGAGCGCGTCATGGGCGCCGAGGTGTCGCCAGGATATTTCCGGATGCTCGGGGTCGCGCCCGCGCTGGGGCGTGGGTTCACCGCAGACGAGGAGGCCAGCGGTGGAGCGAACGTCATCGTCCTGAGCGATGCGTTCTGGCGCACGCGATTCGGCGCCGCCGCGGCCGCGATCGGCCAGACGCTTTCGCTCGACGGCCGTCCGCACACCATCGTCGGCGTCATGCCGCCGACATTCGACCCGCCACGCTTCTTCTGGCTGAACGCCCAATCGTTCTGGCGGCCGTTTGGAGCCACCGACGGCAATCGGTCGTGGGGACGATTCCTACTCGTCGTGGCGAAGCTGAAGGACAGCGGGGCGATCGAAACGGCGCAACGCGAGATGGCGACGATCGCCGATGACCTCGCCCGGGAACGACCATCCAATGCGGGATGGTCGGCGTCCGTGATTCCTCTCGAGTCGGAGATCACCGGTCAGGTCAGGCAACCTCTCCTCGTCCTTCTCGGGGCCGTTGGGTTGCTGCTGCTCATGTCGGTCGCGAACGTCGCGAACCTCACCCTCGCGCTCGTGAAGCGCCGCGAGCACGAGCTCGCCGTGCGCCGTGCGATTGGCGCGACGTCTGCACGACTCGCGCGACAGCTCATGACGCACAGTGCCGTGCTCGGCACACTCGGTTGTGCCGTCGGCGCAGTGGTTGCCGTTCTCGGAGTACGCGGGCTCGTCGCGTTGCTTCCGCCTGACGTACCGCGCGTTGGCTCCGTTCGCCTCGACATGCCGGTGCTGGGGTTCATGCTCGTTGCCGCCGCGATCGCGGCGCTCGCCATCGGGCTCATCGCGGCGAGCCGAATCGCACCGGCCGGCGTGGCGATGACGCTGCGCGAGACCAGCGGTCGAAGCGCTCGTCGGCTTCGCGGCGGCTCGCTCGTGGTCGCCGAGATTGCGCTCGGGCTCGTCTTGACGGTTCTCGCGGGGCTCATGCTCCGGACTTTTTCCGCGCTCCGGGCGGTGAACCTCGGCTTCGATGGAAGTCAGGTGGTGGCTGCGCGCGTCGGCCTGGCGGGACCTCGGTACGAGACGCCCGAGGCGCGGCGAGCATTCTTCGCCGACGCGCTCGAGCGGGTGCGAGCGGTGCCGGGCGTGGAAGCGGCGGGGCTCATCAACATCCGGCCTTTCGGGCGCGCGGGCCCCGCAACGACCGCGACCGACGCGAGCGCGCCGGTCGTCAGTGATTCGGTGGTCGCCGACGTCCGGTTCGCCGATGCCGCGGTGTTCCAGACGTTGGGAATTCCTCTGCTTGCCGGCGACGTGTTCGACGCACGCGATGTCGCGGATGCGCCTCCGCGCGTCGTGATCAGTCAGACCCTCGCACAACGGTTCTGGCCTTCCGCGAACCCGGTGGGCCAGCGGCTGCGCCTGGAGATGTTCGATGGCATCACGCCGGTCGTGATCGGGGTCGTGGGCGACGTGCACCTTCAGGATGTGCGGACCTTGCCGCGCGCGACGGCCTACCTTGCCAGCACGATGCTTCCGGGTGAGGAGTACGACGTCATCGTGCGCGGCCGCGGTATTTCCGAGCTGCTCGCTACTCGGGTCCGCGGCGCGATCGCGGAGCTCGACGCCACGGTCGCGGTCTCCGAGCTGGAATCGCTCGACGGGCTGGTCGGACGCTCACTCGCGCGCGATCGCTTTACCACGCTCCTCCTCGGGGGGTTCGCGCTGATGTCCCTGCTGCTCGCGGCCGTCGGGATCTACGGCGTGTTCGCGGGCGACGTGGCGGAGCGACGCAAGGAGATCGGTATTCGAGTCGCGTTAGGTGCCCCGATCCCGAAGGTCGTGCGGCTCGTGTTGCGTCGAGCGATGGCACGAGCCGTCGCGGGCGTGGCGATCGGCGCGGTCGTTGCGGTCGTCGCGGCGCAAGGCATGAAGTCGATGCTCTTCGGCGTCGCACCCACGGATCCGGCGTCGTTCGTCGGCGTCGCGGTGCTCCTGTTCGCCGTTGCACTGGCGGCAACCCTCATCCCCGCGATCCGAGCGTCTCGGGTCTCACCGCTGATCGCGATACGAACCGACTGACAAATCGGCGCTCGAGCCACCCACCTAACGGCACTCTTCGGAATCCGGGTCGTGA
>DASURJ010000791.1:0-4632 GCA_036280115.1 Gemmatimonadaceae bacterium | reverse complement strand
CGCAGGTCACGCCACTCCTCGACGGAACCCCCTAGCCTAACCCCTAGAACTACGCTGGTAGCTGTTAGCTGGCACTGGTTGCTGCCGGGTAACGACCTCGGGAGGCTCGGGGCGTCCCGAGGTCGTTACCCTGCAGCAACCAGTGCCAGCTAACAGCTACCAGCGTAGTTCTAGGGGTTAGGCTAGGGGGTTCCGTCGAGGAGTGGCGTGACCTGCGTTCCGTAGCGGAAATAGAGCACGACGCCGGCGAGGAGCAGGACGACCAGGATCACCCAGGGAATCACGCGACCGATCGGGACGCGGTCTTGCGGCGGCATCGAGTGAGACACGCTAAGTTCTAGGTGGCCTTCTTCTTGCGGCGGGCTCGCGGAACTGCCTCGCTCAAGTTATCCTAGGCTTACCCCCTCCGCCACAGGTGCGCGTCAATGTCTCCGCTGCGGTACCGGGACGACGATACGGAAACACGTGGAATCCTGTACCTCGCCGCCGGCGCCGTGCTCGGGCTCGCGGCCGGGCTCGTCGTCGCCGATCGATTCGGAGGCTTCTCCGCCCTCACCAGGAAGGTGCGTGAGCGCGTCGGCCGGCTCGCCGACTTCGACGAAGAGGACTACGAGGACGAGGTCGAACGGAACGAGGACGACGAGGCCCTCGAGGAACGCGTCCTCGAGGCATTTCGCAACGACCCCGTGCTGAGCGAACGCGCGATCGACATCGGCGCCATCGGTGATGGCATCATCGAGCTCACCGGTTGGGTGCACGAGCCCGACGAAGCCACACACGCCGTCACCATCACGCGCGGCGTCCCCGGGGTCGAAACGGTGGTGAACCGCCTCGACGTCCGCACTGCGACCAGTGAGGACGCCATGGACATTGACGACGACCCGAGCGAACCGCTCCCGGGCGGACGCTGGGAGGGACAACAGGTCGGGACCGGCCGCCGCCGTCAGGGCAATTCATCCGAGCCCGATCGGCACGCCGACCCGAAGCCGGAACTCGAGGATCGCTGGCTCAGCACCGACGAAGCGCTGCGCGCCTCGGCAGGCGACATCGAAGGAACCGCCGAACGGCGCCGCAGCAACAAGCGCGCGTCGCGTGGCGACCGGACGGGTGGCTCGCCCATCGCGCCCACCGGCGTACCGAAGGCCGATCACGTAGCCGACCCCGATTCGGCTCCGGATTCGATGCGCGCGGACTAGAGCGACCCTCTCGTTCTTCCGGCCACGAGCCGCGAGCCCAAACGCTCGCGGCTCGTTTGTTTTTGTCCACGACCACTCTCGACTAACTTCAGGTCCCATGGGAACCCCCGGTACGACCACACCACCGACCCCGACGACGGAGCTGCCGCCACAGTTCGATTTCGCTGCCGCCGAGCGCGAGATCTACGAGCGGTGGGAGCGCTCCGGTGCGTTCGGCGCCAGCGTCCCGCGCTCGTCACACAGCGGCGGCGACCGCCAGCCGTTCACCATCGTGATGCCGCCCCCGAACGTGACGGCCGTACTGCACATGGGCCACGGGCTCGACAACACCGTGCAGGACGTGCTCATCCGATGGCGTCGCATGGCGGGCGACGAGGCGCTCTGGGTGCCCGGTACCGACCACGCCGGCATTGCGACGCAGAACGTCGTGGAGCGGCTGATTGCCGGCGAGGGCCTAACGCGGTACGACGTCGGCCGTGATGCGTTCGTGCGCCGCACGGTTCGGTTCGTCGAGGAAACCGGTGGCGCGATCCTCGGCCAGCTCCGCGCGCTCGGCGCGTCGTGCGACTGGTCGCGCACCGCGTACACGCTCTCCCCGGAGCTCTCGCGCGCGGTCCGCGAAGCGTTCGTGCGGCTGTACGAGAAAGGGCTCGTGTATCGCGGGCATCGGGTCATCCACTGGTGTCCGCGCTGCCTCACGTCGCTCAGCGACGAGGAGGCGGAGTTCCACGATACGGCGGGCAAGCTCTATCACGTGAGTTACCCGCTGAGCGGCGAGCCCGAACGATCGATCGTCGTGGCGACGACGCGCCCGGAGACGATGCTCGGCGATGTGGCGGTGGCGGTGCACCCGGACGACGAGCGCTACCGTGACCTCATCGGGCGAACGGTCGTGCTCCCCATCGCGAACATCGAGATCCCGATCATCGGCGACACCTACACGGACCCGACGTTCGGCAGTGGCGCCGTCAAGATCACGCCGGCGCACGACGCGAACGACTTCGAGGTCGGCCAGCGTCACGACTTGCCCATGCCCGTGGTGATTACCCCGACGGGCTCCATGGATGAGGAACCGCCGCGCGAGGGCGACCATCGTGACGGTCCCGACCGCGTGCCGGCCGAGCTTCGCGGGCTCGACCGGTTCGAGGCGCGGGAGCGCATCGTGCAGATGCTGAAGGACGCCGGGCGACTCGTGAAGGTCGAGTCACACGATCACGCGGTGCGCCGGTGCTACCGGTGCGACACGGTGGTCGAGCCGCGGCTGTCCGACCAGTGGTTCGTGAAGATGAGGCCGCTCGCCGAGCCGGCGCTCGCCGCGGTGCGCGACGGGCGCATCCGCATCGTGCCGGAGCGGTGGGAGGGCGTGTACATCCACTGGCTCGAGAACATCCGCGACTGGAACATCTCGCGCCAGCTCTGGTGGGGGCATCGCATCCCCGTCTGGTACTGCGACGGATGCGGGCGCATCACCGTCAGCCGCGACGACGTCGCCACCTGTCCCTCGTGTGCCGGGCCGGTGCATCAGGACGAGGACGTGCTCGACACGTGGTTCTCCTCGTGGCTCTGGCCGTTCTCGACGCTCGGATGGCCCAGGGACACGCCCGACCTCAAGGCGTTCTACCCGACGGACGTGCTCGTGAGCGGGCCGGACATCCTGTTCTTCTGGGTCGCGCGGATGATCATGTCGGGGTTCGAGTTCATGGGGGAATCGCCGTACCACACGGTGTACCTCCACGGCATCGCGCGCGACACGCAGCACCGGAAGATGTCGAAGACGTTAGGCAACGGGATCGACCCGCTCGACGTCATCAACCGGTTCGGGGCCGACCCGCTGCGCTACACCGTGGTCGCGGGCATGGGACTCGGCGTCGACATCATCTTCGACCCGAACGATCTCGAGAAGTCGTTCGCCCCGGGGCGCAACTTCGTCACGAAGCTGTGGAACATCGGGCGGTTCCTGCTCACGAACGTGGGCGCCTCCCCGGTGCGATCGCTGGCCGAGCTCGATCCCGACCGCCTGACGCGCGCCGACCACTGGATTCTCGCGCGACTCGACGCCGCGATCGCGGATTGTGACGCGGCGCTCGGCCCCGCGCGCCCGCAGGCCGGCCACTGGACCGAGACCGAGCGGACGGCGGGACTCCGCCTCAACGACTACGCGGAGAACGCCCGCCGTTTCGTCTGGAACGAACTGGCGGACTGGTATCTCGAGGCCGTGAAGGCCCGCCTTGCCGAGGAGGGCGACGACCGCGAGGTGGCGCGCGCGGTGCTCGTCCACGCCTTCGACGGCGCGCTCCGGCTGCTGCATCCGATCGTGCCGTTCGTGACCGAGGCGCTCTGGCAGCGGCTGCCGGGCCGTGCCGATGACGAGCTCCTGATCCGCGCGGCATGGCCACGGCAGCGCAACGATGCCGGGCCCGCGGCCGCCGAGTTCGAGCTCGTCCGCGAGGCGGTGAGCGCGCTGCGCCAGCTCCGCGGCGAGTACAACATCAACCCCGGGAAAGTACTCGCGGCCTTGGTCGTGCCCGCGCCTAACGCGCGGCCCGTGTTCGCCGCCGAGACCGCGCTGATCGGGCGTCTCGCGAAGGCTACCGTCTCGCTCGCCGAGGCAGCACCAGGAGGTGAAGCCGCTGCACACCAGCTCCTCGCCGATGGCTCCGAGGTCATCCTGCCGCTTGCTGGCACGATCGACGTCGCGAAGGAGTGCGCACGACTCCAGCAGGAGCTGGCCGGACTCGAGACGCAGCTCTCCGGCCTCCGGCAGCGGCTCGCGAACGAGCGCTTCGTCTCGCGCGCGAAGCCCGAGGTCGTGGAAGCGGAACGACAGAAAGAGCGCGAGTGGTCGGCACGCAGCGAACAGTTGGCAGCGAAGGTGAAGACGCTGTGCGGCGGTTGATCGCACTCGTGGCCGTCGTCGGGTGCGCGCAGGTCGGCGCGCCCCCGGGCGGTCCCGAGGACAGGGCCGCGCCCGTCCTGCTCCGCGTCGCGCCGGACACGAACGCGGTGAACGTGCGCCCGGAAGACTTCGAGCTTCGCTACGACGAGGTCATCAATGAACGTCCGGCGCGCGGCGGCGGCGAGTTGTCGTCGCTCTTTCTCGTGTCGCCACGGCGCGGACGCATCGAGGTCCGCTGGCGGCGGAGCCGAATCGAGATCCGTCCGCGCGGTGGGTGGCGCCCCAACACGACGTACACCATCACGCAGCTTCCGGGACTCACCGATCTCCGCGGTAACGTCGACTCCATGGAGCATCGCTTCGTGTTCTCGACCGGGCCCGAGCCCGCCGCGTCGTTCATTCGCGGGCAGGTGTTCGACTGGGTGGCGGCGCGGCATGTCCCGCGCGCGTACGTCGAAGCCATCCGCCTTCCCGACAGCCTGACGTACAGTGACTTCGCCGACTCGCTCGGGCAATTCGTGATCCGGCACGTGACGCCCG
>DASURJ010000790.1:0-4204 GCA_036280115.1 Gemmatimonadaceae bacterium | reverse complement strand
CCGTAGCGCTCGCGCCCCTCCACCGCCTGCGTGATCGTCATCCCGCCGATCGCCGTCGCGATCACGGTCTGCACGTCCGCCACGTTGACGCCGTGGCGCGCCGCCGCCGCGCGATCGATGTCGATGTCCAGGTAGTAGCCCGAGACGGCGCGCTCGGCGAACGCGCTGCGCGTGCCGGGGATCATCTGCATCGCCTGCTCCACCTGCTTGCCGATCCGCTCGAGCTCCGCGAGGTCGGGACCGAAGATCTTGATGCCGACCGGAGTACGGATGCCCGTGGCCAGCATGTCGATGCGCCCCTTGATCGGCATCGTCCACGCGTTGGTCACCCCCGGCATGCGCACCGCGGAGTCCATCGCGGCGATCAGCCGGTCGAACGTCATGCCGGACCGCCACTCGCGCTCCGGCCGGAGGGAGATCGTCGTCTCGATCATGTCGAGACCCGCCGGATCCGTCGCCGTGTTCGCGCGACCCGCCTTGCCCCAGACGTGTTCCACCTCCGGGAACGACTTCAGGATCGAATCCTGTTGACGCAGGATCTCTCTCGCGCGCGCCACCGGAAGGCCGGGCATCGTCGTCGGCATGTAGAGGATCGTGCCCTCGTCCAGCCTCGGCATGAACTCGCTGCCAATGCGCTTCCAGGGAATCCACGTGGCGATGAGGGCGACTCCGGCAGCGAGGATCACGGGACCGCGGCGCGCCAGCACGAAGTCGATCACCGGACGGTAGACACGGATGAGCCCCCGGTTGAGCGGGTTCGCCCGCTCGCGATAGATGCGCCCGCGGACGAACAGTCCCATGGCCACCGGCACGAGCGTCACCGAGAGCAGGCTCGCCGCCGCCATCGCGAACGTCTTGGTGAACGCGAGCGGCTTGAAGAGCCTTCCCTCCTGCCCCTCGAGCGTGAAGACGGGGAGGAACGACACCGTGATGATCAGCAGCGAGAAGAAGAGGGCGGGTCCCACTTCCTTCGAGCTCTCGACCACGATCCGCCAGCGCTGCGCCGACGTCAGCTGACGCGTGGTGAACCAGCGTCCCTGCGTCCCCGCGACCGCTGGTCCCGCCGCGCGCTCCAGGTGCTTGTGCATGTTCTCGATCATCACGATCGCGGCATCGATCATGGCGCCGATGGCGATGGCGATGCCGCCCAACGACATGATGTCGGCGCTCACATCGAGCACTCTCATCGCCGAGAAGGCCATGAGTATCCCGACGGGCAGCGTGAGGATCGCCACGAGCGCCGAGCTCGCGTGCAGCAGGAACACGATGCACACCAGCGCGACGATGAGGGTCTCCTCGAGGAGCTTCTCCTTCAGTGTATCGATCGCACGCTCGATCAGCTCGCTGCGATCGTACACCGGGCGGACGACGACGCCCGGCGGCAGCCCCTTCTCCACCTGCGTGAGCTTCGCCTTGACGTTGTCGATCGTGGCCAGCGCGTTCTCACCGGAGCGCATGACGACGATCCCGCCCACCGCGTCCCCTCGCCCGTCGAAGTCGGTGATGCCCCGACGGATCGCCGGTCCCACGGTCACGCGGCCCAGCTCGGCCACGCGAATGGGGGTCCCCGACGGCGTCGCGCCGACGACCACGTTCTCGATGTCGCCGATGGACCGGAGGTATCCGAGTCCGCGCACCATGTATTCCCGCTCGGACAGCTCCATCGTCATCGCGCCCACGTCGCTGTTCGCCGACTGGATCGCCGACATCACGCGCGTGACCGGAATTCCGTAGGCGAGCAGCTTCGCCGGGTCGATGTCCACCTGGTACTGCTTCTCGAAGCCGCCGACACTCGCGACCTCGGACACGCCTGGCACGGCCGTGAGCGCGTAGCGGAGATACCAGTCCTGCACGCTCCGCAACTGCGCGAGATTGAGCTTCCCCGTCGTGTCCTCGAGGACGTACTGATAGACCCAGCCCAGGCCCGTCGCATCGGGACCGAGCGTGGGCGTCACCGACGCGGGCAGCTTCCCCTTGATGCCGTTGAGGTACTCGAGCACGCGGCTGCGCGCCCAGTACAGATCGGTGTCGTCCTCGAAGATGACATATACGAACGACACGCCGAAGAACGAGTAGCCGCGCACCACGCTCGCGCCGGGCACCTTCAGCATCTCGGCGGCGATCGGGTACGTGACCTGATCCTCCACGATGCGTGGCGCCTGTTCGTTGTAGTCGGCCTGCACGACGACCTGGACGTCCGACAGGTCGGGCAGCGCCTCGAGCGGCGTGCGACGGATCGCGAAGATTCCAGCGATGGCCACCGCGACCGTGAACAGGCCGACGAGCAGCTTGTTCGCGACCGACCATTCGATGATTCGCTTCAACATGGGAGTTCGCTCCTCAGGGCGTGCTGCGCCCGGTGGGAGTCGCACCGCCGTGCTCCGAGTGATCCTCGGCGGGAGGTGGCGGCACGGTGTGCTTCGAGTGATCGGCGGCAGGCGCGGTCGGGCGCTGCCGCGACCCGGTCGTCTCCTGCATCGGCAGCGGCTTCGGCGGGCCGCTCACCTCCATCCCCGGCATGTCGCCCATCCCGCCCAGCGCCTTGCCCAGATTCGACTCGGCGTCGATGAGGAAGGTGGCCGACGCGACGACCGTCTCACCAGCCGTGAGTCCGCGCAGGATCTCCATGCGATCGTCATTGGCGACGCCGACCGCGACCTCGCGCGGCGCGAGCTGGCCGTTCGCCTCCCGCACGAACACGATGTTGCGCTCGCCCGTCAGGAGTACCGCATCGCGGGGGATCGTGAGGACGCCCGCGCGCACCGCGCCGGCGATGCGCAGCGTGGCGTACATGCCCGGCTTGAGCCGCAGGTCGCGGTTCGGCAACACCACGCGGACGCGCGCCGTGCGCGTGTCCGGATTCACCGTCGGATACACGTACGAGATGCGTCCCATGCGGTGCTCGCCGGGCAGTGCCTGGAAGTCGGCGTGCACGACCTGACCGACGCGAACGTTGGCGAGGTCCTGCTCGAACACCTCGCCTTCCACCCACACCGCCGTGAGGTCGGCCACGCGATACAGGGCGTCGCCGGCCATGATGCGTTGCCCCTCGATGACGTTCTTGTCGAGCACGTAGCCGCCAGCCGGCGACCGCAGCGTGAGCGTCTTGCGGACCTCGCCGCTGCGCTCGATGGCCGCGATCTCGCTCGCCGGAATGTCCCAGTACGCGAGCCGGCGGCGCGATGCGGCGAGCAGGTCGGCCGCACTGCGCTGCGCGTCCCCGCTCCCGCTGGCGACGTCGGCCTGCAGCCGCCTGGCCAGCAAAAGCTCTTCCTGCGCCGTGACGAGCATCGGCGAGTAGATCGCGAGCAGCGCCTGCCCCACCGCGATCGGCTGGCCGGTCGCGTTCACGTACAGGCGCTCGACCCAGCCGTCGATCTTCGGCGCGATGGTCTGCACGCGCGTCTCGTCATACGTGATCTGGCCGACGGTGCGCACTTCCCTCTCGAGCGTGCCGAGCGTCGCAACCGCATAGGTGATCCCGATGCGGCGCGCCTGATCGCTCGTCAGCGACACCGGCTGCGCGGAATCCGGGCCGCCGGTAGCCCCATGGTTGTGGCCGGCCGCCGCCGGCGTCGCGGCGCCACCGTCGCGCGTGGCGATGTACACCCCACCGAGAGCGGCGACGAGTACGCCCGCGTACAGCGCGCCGCGCGTCATCGTGCGCTTCGTCATCTGGCACCTCTCCTGGCCGTCCGGCCATCGTCAGGCAGCGTGTTCACCGTGGCGGCGACCGAGTGCGCGTCGATCAGCTCGCGACCGGTCAGCATCTCCAGCTCCGCCCAGGCTTTGCCCTCGTCCGCCTCGAGCGTCGCGAGCTCCTGTCGGTACGTGTTCACGGTCATGCGGTCATCGAGGAGCGTCATGAAATCCACGCTCCCCACCCGGTACGCCGAAAGCGCGGAGGCGACCGTCGCCTCGGCCTGCGGGAGCACCGTCGTGCGATAAAGCTGCGCCAGATTGCGGGCGCGGAGCAGGTTCGCGTACGCTTCACCGATCCTGCCGCGCGTCTCGGCGCGCATCGCCGCGACGTCGGCAACGGCCATCGCCTGCATCGCGTCCATCTCGTTGCGCATCTGGAACTGCCGGTCACGCGCGAAGATCGGGAGCGAGATGCCGATCATCAGGCTCGCCATGCGCTCGGTCGTCCGCTCCGTCATGGGCGCACCCATGTCGTCGAGCGTGGTCATCGTTGCGCCGCGCT
>DASURJ010000789.1:0-3438 GCA_036280115.1 Gemmatimonadaceae bacterium | reverse complement strand
GATGCGCTTGTTGTCCGAATCGATGTTGAGGATCACGACGTCCACCGCATCGCCCTTCTTCACGACCTCCGACGGATGCTGCACGCGCTTGGTCCAGCTCATGTCGGAGATGTGAATGAGGCCGTCGATACCGGGCTCGATCTCGACGAACGCGCCGAAGCTCGTGAGGTTGCGGACCTTCCCGTTGATGCGCGTGCCGACCGGGTACTTGAGCGGCAGCACCATCCACGGATCCTGCTCCGTCTGCTTCATGCCGAGCGAGATCTTTTCCTCGTTCGGGTCGACCTTGAGCACGACCGCCTCGATCGTCTCGCCGATGCTCACGAGCTTCGAGGGGTGCCGAACGTTGCGCGTCCAGCTCATCTCGCTGATGTGCACGAGCCCTTCGATGCCTGGCTCGAGCTCGATGAACGCACCGTAGTTGGTGATCGAGACGACGTTGCCGGTGACGCGCGTGCCCACCGGGTACTTTGCCGCGACGTCCTTCCACGGATACGCCTGGAGCTGCTTGAGGCCGAGCGAGATGCGCTCGCGCTGCCAGTCGATGTCGAGGACTTTGACTTCGAGCTCGCTCCCGATCTGGACCATCTCCGACGGGTGCGAGATGCGCCCCCACGACATGTCGGTGATGTGGAGGAGGCCGTCGACGCCACCGAGATCGATGAACGCACCGAAGTCGGTGATGTTCTTGACGACGCCCTTCCGCACCTGGTCCTTCTGGAGCTCTTTCATCAGCTTCTCGCGCTTGCCGGCGCGCTCGGTCTCGAGGATCACTCGGCGCGAGACGACGATGTTGCGGCGGCGCTTGTTCAGCTTGATGATCTTGAACTCGTACTTCTGGCCGAGAAGCTCGTCGATGTTCGGCACGCGACGCAGCGCGATCTGCGAGCCGGGGAGGAACGCGTCGACACCCATGAGGTCGACGACGACACCGCCCTTGATCTTCTTGACGAGCGTGCCTTCGACGGGCTGATCGTTCTCGTAGGCGAGGCGGATGCGCTCCCACACGCGCATGAAGTCCGCCTTCTTCTTCGACAGAACAACCGACCCTTCCTGGTCCTCGAGGTGCTCGAGGAGCACCTCGACTTCGTCACCGGGCTTGATGTCGGGAAGGTCCTTGAACTCCTCGAGCGGGATCGTCCCTTCGGATTTGAAGCCGATGTCCAGGACGACCATGTTGTCGCGGATCTCGAGCACCTTGGACTTGACAATTTCACCCTCCTCGATCGACGCGAGGGTGCCATTGTACATGTCCATCATCTGCTCGTACTCCTCGGAGGAGTACTCGTCTTCCTCGTAGAGCTCGGGACGACGGTTGGCGAGCGGCCGCAGCTGAGACTTCTGGAGGTCGCGCTTCTCGCGTGCCGTGAGCACGCTGCCGGTGGAAGGGGTGGTGGTTTCTAGCTCGGACATACCGAAGGGATTCTCCTGATCCGCGGGTATTTAGGCTCGCCGCGTCGAGTCAATGGGTGGGTGCGGCTGGCGAACCGAGACCGCAAAAGCCGCCCCGCGGGGCGGATTTCTCGTCCGAATCGCGCGAACCGTCTAATGTATTGTCACGTGTCGGACGCGTCAACCTGCGAAGTATCGTTTCCACGCTGAGTTACGGCCCTCGCCAGGGCAACGATCCGGTCGACCTGCTCAGGCTGCGTCAGGTAGGTCGTGTCGATCAGGATCGCATCCTTCGCCTGCACCGTCTGGGTTGCGTCCTGCGCGTCACGCTTCACCAGGCGGTCGGTTTCGTCCGCGATCTCCGAATCCGTCGGCCGGCGCCCCAGCTGCTGTGTCAGACGCCGCCGAGCTCGCTCCCACGGGTCCGCGATGAGAAACACCTTGAGTGCCGCGGTCGGGAACACCGCCGTCCCCATGTCACGCCCGTCGACCACCACGTCGTGCCTGGCGGCCGTCTCCCGGACCAACTGATTCACCCAGGTTCGCACCAGTGGCATCTGGGCGACGCGCGACACGTGTCGCGTCACCTCCTGGCCGCGGATCTCCGTTTCGATGTCCGTGCCGTCCAGGCATGGCGCGAACGAGGTGTCGCGCGGACTCAGCGTTACGGCTCGCGCCGCCTCGAGTACCAGGGATTCCGTCCACGTCTCGGGCGCGGCTCCCGTCCGGAGCGCGGCTGCGGTCGCAGCCCGATAGAGCGCCCCCGAATCGACATGTCGATAGCGCAGCACCGACGCGACCCAATGCGCGGTCGACGACTTCCCGGATGCCGCCGGTCCGTCGATCGCGATGACGACCGAACCGCTCCGTGACGCGGGCTCGCCTGTCACGCGGAGAGACGCTCGAGGTCGGACCAGAAGCCGGGATACGACACCGCCACGCACTCCCGATCGTCGACGTCGATCGCGTTCCCGGGCAACGCTCCGAGGACCCCGAACGCCATCGCGAGCCGGTGATCGCCGTGTGCGCGGACGCGTCCCGTGAGCGCCGTGGGCGCCCCACGCACGCGGAGTCCGTCGGGAAGCTCCTCGGCGTCCGCGCCGACGCGTCGCAGGTTCTCCACCACCGCCGCGATGCGGTCACTCTCCTTGACGCGGAGCTCACTCGCGCCGGTGATCTCGGTCTCGCCGTGTACGCGGGTCGCCAGACAGGCGAGCATTGGCAGCTCGTCGATCATGGCAGGCACCTGGTCCGCGCCGATACGCGCGGGTTGCAGGTCCCCGGCGGCGACGCGAATCGTTCCGACCGGCTCCCCGCACTCCTCCCGCTCGATCTCCCACTCGATGGTCGCGCCCATGTCGCGAAGCACGCGGAAGAAGCCGAGCCGGGTGGGGTTCAAGGCAACGTCGGTGAGCTCCACTGACCCGCCCCCCGGAAGGCCGCCGGCCGCGGCGAGCGCCGCGAGAAATGCCGCCGACGACGGGTCGGCCGGCACGTCGATCTGGAACGCCGGGAGCTCTCCGGCGGGCTGCAGGGCAGCCTCGCCGCCACAGGACCGAACGTCCACACCTAACGCGGCGAGCATCCGCTCCGTGTGATCGCGCGATCGGACGGGCTCGCGCACCGATACGGGCACGCCCGCAACCAGTCCGGCGAAGAGGATCGCGCTCTTCACCTGGGCGCTCGGCGTGGGGCTCTCCCACGCGAGCGGGTGGAGCTCTCCGCCGGTGATGGTTACCGGGAGATGCTGGCCCTGGTCGAACGCGAACCGCGCGCCCATGGCTTCGAGCGGACGGGCGACACGTGCCATGGGGCGTCGGCTCAGGCTGTCATCCCCCACGAGGCGGCTCGCGAACGGGTGCGCGCTCACCACGCCAGCCAGCAGTCGCGCCGTCGTTCCGCTGTTGCCGCAGTCCAGCGGCTCGGCCGAGGGCGTGAGTCCGCGTCGCCCGCGGCCAGTCACCCGCACCGTGTCCCGGAGCGCCGGGATATCGGCGCCTAACGCACGCAGGGCGCCAGCCGTCGACTGCACATCGGCCGAACGAA
>DASURJ010000788.1:0-3933 GCA_036280115.1 Gemmatimonadaceae bacterium | reverse complement strand
TTCGAACGATGCGTTAGGACTCTGACCCCCAACGTATCGTTATGTCTCCAGGGCGAGGTAGTTCGCGCGCAGCGCCAGGAGGGCACGATGGGCTCGGACGCGAGCGGCGCCGGGCGTGCAACCGAGGATCTCGGAGATCTCCGTGAACGGCAATCCGTGGTAACGGCAGAGTACCAGCACCTCGCGGTGCTCGGGCGACAGCGCGTGCATTGCCGCCTCGAGCTGGGCGACCTCGTCCCCGTCCCCCGCTGGTGACGTCGCGCTCTCGCCTTCAGCCGTCCACGACTCTGCGACGCGACGCTCGCGGGCCGCACGCGCCAAGTGCTCGAGGCAGACGTTGCGCGCGATCCGGTACGCCCATGTCGTGAACCGCGCGTCGCCACGGAATGTGGCGCGATAGCGCAGGATGCGCAGAAACGTTTCCTGCGCGAGGTCGTCGCCGCCGTCACGCACCGACGCCATGCGCGCGGACAGCGCGCGGATGCTCTCGTAGTGGCGACGGAACAGCGTCTCGAACGCCGAGAGCTCTCCGTCGCGCAGCGCGAGCATCAGTTGTTCGTCGGACGGAGCGGCCACCTGCGATCGACCTCCGGGCAGGACACCTCACGGATTAGATCGTATGCAACCTCGGCTCGTTACAACACCGGATCGGCCAACGGTATCGCGCCAGTCGGTCGAGTAACATCGGCGCGCCGGCTCCGATCTAACGATCAATGAGGACGCGAGAACCGACACAGCGTCCTCGCGCAACCGCGACAGCGAACGAGGCGGCCATGGAATGCGAGCGTGTGCGAGAGGAATTCGTCGAGCGGCTGACCGGTACGCTCGACGCAAGCCAGGGCCGGGCGATCGACGAGCATCTCGCGGGCTGCGCAGCGTGCCGAGCGGAAGCGGAGCGTCTGCGGAGCCTGTGGGAGGAGTTGGGGTCGCTCTCGCCGGCCGCGAGCGCCGGCCACGGTGCGGGCCGGGTAGAGCGCCTCATCGAAGCGCGCGCACGTTCGGGCGGCGGCGGGTCACCGCCGGCGAGCTCGGCGGCCCGCCCGTCGCTCATGCCCCGAACGGCCATCATGTCGGTGGCGATCGCGGCGTCACTTCTCGTGGGCGTCGTTCTCGGGCGACGATCCACGATTTCTGGCGCAGAGCCGGTCGAGCGCGCGGTGACGGCGACCCCGTCCCCGGCCCCGGCTGCGGGAAAGCAGCAGTATCTGTTGCTGCTCGAGGGACCGGCCCGCATGCGGCCCGACGGCCTATCGCCCTCGGCACCCGATAGTGTGGCCGAGCGGGCGCTCGTTCAGGAATACGGCGCATGGGCCGGGCGTCTGGCGCGTTCGGGCGCGCTCGTGATGGCGGAGAAGCTCGCGGACAACGAGATCACGATCCTCGCTCGGGACGGTGCGATCTCACCGTCGCGTGATCCGGCAGACGAGGTAGGCGGGTTCTTCCTGATCCAGGTCGCCGACGCAGCCGAGGCGCATCGTATCGCGCGGGAGTGTCCGCACCTCAAGTATGGGGGGACGGTGCAGGTGCGGCGGATCGAACCGACCTAATAGGTCTCCGTCACGGTGGATTTGACGGGCGCCTGGGCGCGTGGAACGCGCGGGTCCGCGATACTGTCGGCCAGTCTTCGGTCGCCGCTGATCGGTCGGGGAGTGATCAGTAGGCAGTGATCAGTCGGGCAGTGAGCAGTCGGGCTGTGAGCAGTCGGGCAGTCATCAGTCGTGAGTTCATTAGTCGTCAGTGGCCAGCGACGCCACTGAGCACTGACGACCGAGTCACCCACGACCGATGACTGCCCGACTGCTCACCGTCGCCCGTCGCCCGTCGCCCGTCGCCCGTCGTCCGTCCCCCGCCGCCCGTCCCCCGCCGCCCGCTACCCGGGTCGGGAATCGGCAATGATCACCTGCTCGGCGTAATCGATTCCCGCGGGCGTGCGCGAGCCGTGCCAGGAAAGGAGCTCGCCGTCCACGATGCGAAAGCGCTCGCGGGCGATTCCCGATAGAGTCGCCAGCTCGTCGGCGTGGGAATCCTTGAAGGGAAACGGCTCCGTCGAGAGGAGGACCAGCGCGGGGTTGGCCGCGCGGAGCCCTTGGGGTGTGATCGTCGGATACCGCTCAGGCGCGTCGGCGAAAACGTTGGCCCCGCCCGCGTGAGCGAGCATCGCGCTCACGAACGTGTCGGCGTTCGCCACCATCCACGGGTTGCGCCAGATGAGGTACGCGAAGCGCACCGGGCCCCTTCCCCGCGCAGCGCGCACGACGCGTTCGTAGCGCATCTCGATCTCGCGGGCGATCCGCTCGCCCTCGGTGGGGGTGTCGATGGCGGCGGCAATGGAGCGGACCATCGCGGCAGTGTCCAGCGCGTTTCGCGGGAAGCTCACATGACACCGCACTCCCGCGGCCTGCAGCGCCTCTGCGTCCTCGCGGCGGTTCTCTTCCTGGTTCAGGAGGACGAGGTCTGGTGCAAGCTCGATGATGCGATCGACCTTGGGGTTCTTCGTGCCACCCACCTTCTCCACCGCGCCGACGCGGTCGGCGGGGTGAACGCAGAACTTCGTCCGCCCCACGAGATCATCGCCGCGGCCCAGGTCGAACACCAGTTCGGTCAACGACGGGCACAGAGACACGATGCGCATGGCTTGAAAGGTATCGAGCTACGCGGCGCGGGGCTGAGAGCGGGCTCGCGGCTGCGCTACCTTTCGACATGACCGAGATCACTCGCGAGGAGCTGAAGGCGAAGATCGACCGAGGGGATGATTTCACGTTGTTCGAGGTCCTCCCGCTGATGTATTTCCGGAAGCATCACCTGCCGACCGCGAAGAACCTGCCGCCAACGCAGGTGGCGACGCTCGTGCCGGAGATCGTTCCGGATCGCGGCGCGGAGATCGTGCTCTATTGCTGGGACCATGACTGCCCGACGTCGGGGTGGGCGGGAACCGAGCTCGAGGCCATGGGTTACACGAACGTTCGTGAGTATTCCGCCGGCAAGAAGGACTGGATCGACGCCGGGCTCCCGATGGTCAAGGACTGACGCGGCAGGGTTCTTGAACCGTTGTTGCCTTTCTTACTCGGAGAGAGGGTCATGGCGGTGAAACTCAAGCGCATCGAGGACCAGGTGATCGTGATCACCGGCGCCTCGAGCGGAATCGGTCTCGCCACCGCGAAGCTCGCGGCCGAGCGCGGCGCCAAGGTGGTGCTCGCGGCGCGGGATGCCGACGGTCTGGCGAGCGCGCGCGTGGAGATCGAGGGCGCAGGCGGCCGCGCGGTCACGGTCGTGGGCGACGTCTCGAATCCGGAAGACGTGCGGTCGATTGCGCGGAAGGCGGTCGAGGGATTCGGTGGCTTCGACACCTGGGTGAACAATGCGGGGCTATCGATCTATGGGCCGATCGAAGAAGTGCCGGTGGAGGATGCCCGGCGTCTCTTCGACGTGAACTACTGGGGCGTCGTGCACGGGTCGCTCGCGGCGGTGGGGCACCTGAAACAGCGCGGCGGCACGCTCATCAATCTGGGCAGCATCACGAGCGATCGCGCCGTGCCGCTTCAGGGGCATTACTCGGCCAGCAAGCATGCGGTGAAGGCGTTCACCGACGCGTTGCGGATGGAGCTCGAGAAGGAAGGTGCGCCGATCTCGGTCACGCTCATCAAGCCGGGCGCGATCGACACACCGTTTCCGGAGCACGCGCGCAATTACATGGAGGCGGAGCCGAAGCATCCGCCACCGGTGTACGATCCGTCGGTGGTCGCGGAGGCGATCATTTTCTGCGCGGAGCACCCGCGCCG
Organism: Gemmatimonadaceae bacterium; assembly: GCA_036280115.1. Classification (GTDB taxonomy): domain Bacteria; phylum Gemmatimonadota; class Gemmatimonadetes; order Gemmatimonadales; family Gemmatimonadaceae; genus JAJKIV01. The sequence goes on along the minus strand of DASURJ010000788.1, from coordinate 154 downwards.
AGATCTGATTGTGGGTGGCGGTGGGAAGATGACGTCGGCCATGGACAACGTTCCGCGCGTGGCTGACCGCTATATGCGCGCGACGATGTTCGACCAGCAGAAGATGAAGAAGACGCCGTCGCGGGCCGACCGGAATGACTCACTCTACGAGCCG
>DASURJ010000787.1:0-4534 GCA_036280115.1 Gemmatimonadaceae bacterium | reverse complement strand
CCGGATCGGTGCTCGTGAAGTGCGGCAGGCCCGCCTTGTCGTGCAGCGCGTTGATGATGTCCACCGCCGCCTGGCCACCGTCCACCTCGGCAATGATGAGCTGCGCTTCCGCGTACCGGGCGAGCGGGATCGGAGCGCCCGCCGTGAGGTACTTGTTCTGGTAGTAGAGAACCGTCTCCTGGTCCGGGCCTTTTCGGCCCGTTTCCAGCGTCGTCGCCACACGCGGATCCGGCTGGCCGGCGAACGACAGCGAGCGGTACGGTTCGTCCACCGTCATGGTCAGGCTGCGGCGATTCGCCACGAACACCTGGTTCTCGCGCAGAGGATCGTTCGCGGTGAAGGTGGCATTCCACTGGAAGCCTGCGGGCACCAGCCGGGCGTCGGCGGCCGCCTCCGAGCCATGTCCGCGATCGAGTCGCGCCCGTGCACGTCCGACGAGCGCGAGATGGCGAATGCTGTCGCTCTTCGAGGTGGTGGCGTCCGCGATCGCCGACGTGAAGCGGTCCTCGGCCAGCGCGAACAGCTGATCCCTCGACAGCTCAGGACCCGCATCGACCGCCGCTGAGCACATTGCCTCTCCCAGCAGGAGATAGCTGTAGCCGGCGTAGGCGTACGCCTTCGCGAGCAGGTCCGTGCGACCCGGCACCTGTGCGTCGCTCCAGCTCTCGAGGAGACGGATGGCATTGTCCGCCTGCCACCGCGCGGTCGACAGCGGTCCGTAGACCCCGCCACTCGTCCTCGCGCACGTCCCGGTGGAGTAGATGGAACCGGAAGGACCGAACGAACGGCGATCGATCACCCACCACTGCGACTGGACGGAGGCGTCGTGCAATTCCTCGCCTACCGTCCCGCCGACGAGGGTGTAGGAGCCGAACGCACACTCGAAATCGGCCACCACGCCGTTGATGATCACGCGCGCGTTGGCGGGATTCTCCAGGTCGCCCGGCAGTACGCGCGACGGCGCGTCCACCGACAACACCTTGTCGAGATTGCAGGCCACGAGGCCGCCGAGGGCGGCGAGGGCGGCGAGGGCCGCGACGCTGACGGCCAGCCGCCTGAGCGTGGGGCCGATCGCCGCGCGATGCCCTGCCCGGATTCGTGAAGTCATGGTCGGTCGCCGGTCAGAAGGTGAGGTTGAGCGTCACGAGGAACTGCGCGAGCTGCGGCAACGAGCCCTGGTCGCCCCAGCGCTCGGCGGCAAAGGCATCGGGCGAGAGCGCTTCCGGATCGAAGCCCGTGTAGCGCGTCCAGGTGTGCAGGTTGCGGCCGGCGACGGAAAGCGTTCCCTGCCGCGCGCCGAGGCGGCCTGCAAGGGAGGCAGGCAGCGTGTAGCCGAGCGAGAGCTCGCGCAGCTTGGCGAACGAACCGTCCTCGAGCGCCGTGCCGGACGTGCCGATGTCACCGATCTGGATCTCCGCGATCCGCTCCGGGGCATAGCGCTCGGGATACACCCGCTCCGGGCAGTTGCCGTCGATCCCCCACGGGCACCGGTTCCACCATTCCTTGTTGAACTTCCTGAAGCCGCCCTGGTAATCCACGAGGCCGGAGAGCCGGAAGCGATCGAACATGGTGACGTTGGTGGTGAACGACGCCTGGCGGCTGGGCGTCGACCGGCCCGCGAAGACGCGCGGCGCGCTGCTGCAGGACGTCGGCGCGGCACCCGGGCCGCCGTCGCAGAGGATGTTTGTCGCGGTCCCATCGGCGTCGAGCGACGCACTCACGACGCGCTTGAGGAAGAACGCGTCCACCGGATAGCCGGGCTTGTATCCGCTGATCTCGCGCCGTGCGATGAAGTCGAGATCGCCGAGGCTCTCGATCCTGCTCTGATTGGTGGAGTAGGTGCCCGACGCGTCCACCGAGAAGTGCCGCCGCTCGAGGGCGCGGCCGCTGAGCATCAGCTCGATGCCGTGGCTCGCCACCGTACCCGCATTGACGTACTGCGCACCGGGAAAGCCGTTCGAGGGTGCGGCGCTGCGCAGGAGGATGGCGTCCGTCGTCCTGTTGTTGTAGAACGTCGCGCCACCGGTGACTCGGTCCTCGAGGAGGCCGACGTCGAAGCCCAGCTCGAGCTCCGTGCCGCGCTCGGGACCGAGATCGGGGTTTCCGATCGACTGCGGCGTGACGGCCGGGCTGCCGCCAGGGCCGGTCCGCGGCGCAAAGGTGCGCACCGCGGCAAAGGCGTCGGGTTGCTTGCCGCTGGCGCCGTACGCCGCCCGCAGCTTGAGTGCGCTCACGGCGGGCACGTGGAAGAAGGGCTCTTCGCTCGCGACCCAGCTCGCGCTGAGCTTGGGATAGGTGACGAAGTTGAAGTTCTCGCCGAAGGCGCTGTTGTCGTCGCCACGGAGCGCGGCGGTCAGGAAGACGCGGTTCCGCCACGCCACCTGCTGCTGCACGAACACGCCCGCCGTGGTGTTCTCGATGAAGTCATCGCTCCCGAGCCGTACCGCGGCGCCGGCGATCGTCGTCACTCCCGCTGCGGGGAAGGACTGGCCCGAGAGCTCCTCCACCCGAAGCGCCTTGCGATAGAACTGCCCGCCGATCGACGACACGAGGCTCCAGGCCTCACCCACGGGCCGCGTCGCCGTGGCGCTGTAGTCCATCGTCGTGTAGAAGGTCGTCCGGCGATCGATCGTCTTCGAGCCGCTCGCGGTGAACGCGGAATAGAACTGGGCGAGTTCCGGTCCCATGAGCGGGGTGAGGACGGAGCCCGTCTCGTCGGTGAGGTCCAGGCCGGCGGTGAACCGGTGCGCCAGCCAGGCGAGGGGCTTGTGCTCGAACACGAGACTGCCGGTGTAGCGATTGACATCGAGCGTCCGCTCCGTGGCCGCCCACACCGCCTCCGGCGGCGTGGAGAGGAAGCCACGCGTGGGTGTATCGAGGAGGCTCAGGCCGCCCCACAGCCCCTCGGAGAGCACGCTCGATCCGTTGGATCCGTTGGACAGCCGGGTGCGATTGATGACGATGCCCTGGTTGAGGGTGAGCGTGAGCGAATCGCGCGGCGTGAACCCGAGGTTGACGCGGCCGTTGGCGCGGCGCTCGCCATTCGTCGGCTCGATACCGGTGTTGTCGGCGTACGCACCGGCGGCGTAGTAGTCGACGTTCGTGCTGCCGCCCCGCACGTCGAGCGCGTACTCCTGCGAGCGGCCCGTGCGAAACACCGGCGTGCCGCGCTCGCGCTCGAGGACGAGCAGGTTGCCCGTCGTGACGGTGCCGGTGGTCGGGTCCCGATAGTAGTAGGTCGGAAATCGATCTTCGGCGTTCATGAACCAGTTCGCGCCCTGTCGCACGGTGGCGCTGATGACCGACCCACCCCCCGAGGCACCGTGCTTCGTGGTGATCTGGATGACGCCGTTCGATGCTTCGGTGCCGTAGAGCGTCGAGGCGGCGGGGCCCTTGATGATCTCCACGCTTTCGATGGTGGCCGGGTCGATGTCGTTCAGCCGCGAGACCATCGAACCCGGCCCCGTGCCCACGGTGTTGTCCACCCGCACGCCGTCGATGTAGAGCAGCGGTTCGCTGGAGAGCGAGAGACTCGCGCCGCCACGGATCCTGATGCGCGGCCCGGCGCCGATCATCCCCGAGGTATTCTGAAGCACCACGCCCGGCGCGCGCGCATTGAGGAGCTGGGCCACGCTGGTCACCGGGGCCGTGCGCACCACCTCGGCGGCGTCCACGTGTTCCACGACGTTGCCGATCGAGCGGGCCTGCACGCCAACGGGCGCGCCGAGGACCACCGTCGCCTCGAGCCGCACCGCCGAGGCCATGAGCTCCACGCTCACGTCCGTGTCGCCGACCCGGACGCGACGCGTCGTCGGGTGGTAGCCGATTCGCGTCACGCGGAGCGTCACCGAGTCGCCGGTGAGTCCGGCGATCCGGAATCGGCCACGCACGTCGGTGCCGGTGCCGATGGTGGTGCCGGCGACTACGACCTGCACCGATGGAAGCGGCTCGGCGCTGCGCGCGTCGGTGACGACCCCCGCGACCACGCCGCCCTGCGCGCGGGCGGACGGCGCTGTCGTGAGGAGGAGGACGAGCGCTGCAGCGAGCGCCGGGCCCAGGCAACCGTACCATCGACTGATCCGAACCTGCCGCATCGGTATCCTCCTGAATGAAATGCCATGTGGAACGGCTGGGCGGCGACGGCGACCGTCGCGGTGGGTGCGACTTCGGGCTACACGCGGCCTCGTTCACCGGCCATGGCGATGATGCGGACGAATCGCTCGCCCGCATTGCGCCAGTTGCTCTCGACGGCCCGTTGTGCGGCATCGGGATCGCCAGCGCGAATGGCGGCGATGATCGAGTCGTGCTCCGCCACGGAGAGGGAGATCTCGTCGAGCAGGGCGCTGGTGTAGAGGCGCTCGTACCGATCGGCCTGCGGCTTCAGCGCATCGTGCTGGGCCTGGACGCGGGGCGGTGCGATGTCCTGGACGTAGAGGCGGTGGAAGGCGATGTCGAGCTCGTTGATGCGCGCGGCGTCGGCGCGTTTCGACTGCGCGCTGGCGAGCAGTTCGGCGTTCGCCCTCGTCAGCGCGCG
>DASURJ010000786.1:0-9508 GCA_036280115.1 Gemmatimonadaceae bacterium | reverse complement strand
CAGCGGTACGAAGCAGCTGGTCGCCGCATTGGGTGTCGCCGCGCCGGCGGGCTCGGTAGCGGACGTGACGACACACTCGATTGCCGCCTATCGACTGTACGTGGAAGGGTTGCGTGCGTTCTACCGCGCCAACACCGTGCTCGCCCACGGCATGTTCAACGCGGCGCTCAACGAGGACTCGACGTTCGCGCTCGCGGCGTACTACGCCGGCATCACCGACCCGTTACCGGACAAAGGGCGCGCGACGCTGGCCCGCGCTGTCCGTCTCGCCGAGCGTGCGAGCGACCGGGAGCGCCTCATGATTCGCGCGGCGTGGGCGGACATCGTGTCGTCCCCCGCGCTCGGCGCAATCGCCGACACGCTTCGGACGCGCTACCCGACCGAGGTTCAGGGAACCTTCTACACGGGAATCACCCTGATGCGAGCGGGTGACTTCCTCGCGGCCGTTCCCTTCTTCGAGCGCGTCATCAGCATGGATTCGCTCGCGCTCGGCCTGCGTGATGGGCAGTGCGCGGCGTGCTCGGCACTCCAGAACCTCGCGCTGACCTACATGATGGCCGATTCGATCGACGCGGCCATTCGTACCTCGCGGCGCTGGACGAAGCTCCAGCCGGCGTCACCCGCGGCCTGGCTGACGCTCGCGGCGGGGTACGAGCTGCTCGGGCGGACCGATGACGGCATCGCCGCGTACCGGGCGGGAGTTGCGGTCGATCCGTCGATCGCGCTGTACCCGTGGCACCCGGCGGTGGAGTATCTCGCGGTGTATCGCCTGGATGAGGCGGATCGCGAGCTTCGTGTGCTCGAAGCGGCACCGGCGACGCGGCACAACGCGCTCTGGTTTCGCGTCATCCTCCTGCGGCAGCAGGGGCGCATGCGCGAGGCGCTCGTCACCGCGCGCGAGTACCGTCGCGTCAATGCCGGTCGGGAGCCCTCGGTCCCGTCCGTGTCATCTGCGATCGCGGAAGCTCAGGTGCACCTCGAATCCAGGGCATTCCGGCAGGCGGCCGCGCTGTTCGACTCCATCGCTCGCGCCGAGACGCCGCATCTGGAGCCGTCGCAACGCGCTCGGCAGCGTGCCTGGGCGTTCACCCACGCGGCGAACGCGTTGGCGGAGCTTGGCGACACGGTGGCGCTTCGGACGCATGCGGACAGCGTGCGCATGGACGGCGCGCGCAGCGGGTTCGGCCGTGACGGGCGTCTGCACTACCATATAGAAGGACTACGACGCAGGATTGCCGGTGATTTCGAGGGTGCGGCCGCATCGTTCCGCCGCGCGATCTTTTCTCCGAACCTCGGCTACACCCGAACCAACCTCGAGCTGAGCCGGGCGCTGCTGCGCACCGGCCGCGCACCGGAAGCGGTGGCAACGCTCCAGTCGGCGCTTCGAGGTCATTCGGACGGCTCGAACCTCTACGCAAACCGTACCGAGCTGCACGAAGCGTTGGCCGATGCGTGGGCGGCGGCGGGCGGTGCAGACAGTGCTCGCGCGCACTATCGCGTGGTCGCGGATGCGTGGGCGAACGGGGACCCGCCGTTCAGAGCGCGCGCGGCGCGCGCGCGCGCGGCCGAGGAATCGCCGTCGTCCCGATAGAGGGCAGCCCGCCTAACGACTCCGACCTCGGACCCGATCATGAAGCGCCGCGGATCTATGAGCGCGCCGAGTTGCCGGTCGAGGCGCGGGAGTGGCCCCGCAGCGGCTATCGGCTGGCCGAGCGGGTTCTCGACATCGACCATGGTGAGCGACCCCCCCGTCCACCTCCGAAGCGCTGACGGCGCGGCGCCACGTACTGGGCAGCGAGCACGTCGACGTCGCGGCGACCGTTGCCAATCTGGCGCACGCGCACTTGTCGAGAGTCGTTACGCCGAGTCCATTCGACTGTACCGGGAAGCGCTGGCCGTGCAGCGTTCGGCTCTGGGGCCGACACATGCCGGGACGCTCGAGTCGATCTACTGGCTCGCGAACGCCCTGCACTCGTCGGGCGATGCGAATGCGGCGGTGCCTCTGTTCGACGAGTGGCTGCGCGCTGCCCGTGCGATTCCGGCACAGCGCCGCGTCGCTCGAGCGGATCAACTCGTGAGGCTCGGTCAGACTGCTCCTGATCCGAGGCGATGTCGGCGCCGCGGAGCGTGTGTACGCGGAGGCGGTGTCGGAACGCCGGGCGATGTACGGAGACCGTCACCGGAGTGTCGGGTCCGCCTGCACCGGCTCGGAACCGTTCAGCGGACTGGCGGAAGGCTCGAGGAATCGGCCCGGCCGAACCCTCGCGCAGCCCCGCGGCGTCCGCGGTGATCGGTTGGGAGAAAGCACGGTGACTCCGTGATGATCGGCCCTCGTTGCTTGCACGTCGCCGATCCGAGCGAAAGGAGCAACCCCGCTCCCACCGCCGGACCCGGCTGACCGATAGACACGAGGAATTCCGACCATGCTTCCGACGTCGCTCTTGCCTCGGCGCCAGCCTCGAGGCTCCTTGCTGGCCCTCGCCGGCGCTGCATTGCTCGCGGGCTGCGAGCCCGATCAGCCGTTTTCCCCCAGCACCGACCGCATCCCCGCTACGCCCTCACTGGCCAAGGCGCCGAAAGGCGGCTCGCTCATCATCACCGTCGTCGACGGAAGCGGAGCGGGCCTCACTGTGCTTGGCTCGAAGTTCGGTCTGACGAGGTCCGCGGATCTCCAGCTCTCGACCGTCGATAACGGTCCGGACGACGCGAGCTCCGCCATTGGCGTGATTCAATTCACGGGACTCGTCAGCGGCCCATACACCGTGTGCCAGATCGAAGTGGCCACGGCGTTCCTGCTCCCCGAGCCCAACTGTCAGACCGTGGCCGTTGGAAAAGGCAAAGCGGCACAACTCACGTTCGTCAACCTGGCGGAGCCGCGCGCGAAGTGGGTCGTGCGAGATGGGCTTACGTGGGCGAGCATTGCCGATGCCTACTTCACGATCGACGCTGGCTCCGGCCCGGTCATGATGAAGGACAACATGGGGATCGACATCGACCCGGCAGTTGGGGCGATCGAGGTGAAGACCAAGGCCGGCGACGTCACCATCTGTCCGGTTTCGGTTCCGGCCGGACTGGCGTTCGGGCTGCCCGCGAAGGGGTGCGTCACGAAGAACGTGGCCGGGACGACGAACTTCGGCCCGTGGAACGTGTACTCCGAGTACAACGTCTACTGGTGGGCGATGGTGGGCAACGCGGCTGCCACCGGCGGCACATACTCCATCACCGCGTTAGGCGGAGGCTTCTCGACCACGGTCACGAATGACGACGCCAGCGACCGCTACCCGGGCTCGTGGATGTATGTCGCCCTTCCCGCTGGCGGATGGTACGACGTGTGTCAGACGGTGGCGCCCACTGGCGCCCAGCTCGCCGTTCCGAGCTGCAAGCAAGTCCTGGTGGAGTACGGAATCTCCAACTTCGTGCCGGCATTCGAGAGCAATCCGCTGTAAGACGCGCGCCCGTCACAAACCCTGCTTCGGGCTGGACTGGTTGTGGGCGGGACGCGAACGTCGAAGTGCGAGCATCGCGCGGCTACAGGGGTGTCGTTCCGAGCGGAGGCCCGAAGGGCCGCAGTCGAGGAATCGCGGTGTCATTCCGAGCGGAGCGCCGAAGGCGCGCGGGTGCCCGGCTCGGAATGACACGCTGTTCGGATTTCGGACGTGCTCCACTATTGTCGGCGCGCAACGACTCCACGAGCTCGAGGTTGCCTGGAGGGCGACCAACGGTTGCGCGTCCCGCGTCGCGGAGCGTACCGTGAGGACATGCGAGACGCATCGGCCCTGCCGGCGATGACCGTCGAGGAGTGCTGCCACCTCGAGGCGCGCTCCCCGATCGGGCTCGAGTACGCCATCGCTGTGGACGGGTGATGGAGGGGGCGAGCCGCTGATGAGACGCCTCCCGGATTCCGACCAGGCACTCGTTCTTCGGACCGATTTCTCGGACCAGGCGGCGTGGGACGCCGTGCGCGCCACGCTCCTCGAGCCCGTTGGCCCTTACCGGTTCTACGCGAGCGTCGCGTTCGTCGACGATCCCGAGTACCGGGACGTGTCGACCGAGGAGCTGCTCCAGATCGCGCGCCGGAGCGCGTACCGTACGTTCCTTATCGTCGCCGATCGCCTGACGATGACGCACCGCGAGCATCCGCTGCTCATCGTGGATCTCAATAGAGAGCCGGGGCGCGAGTTTCGTGCCCTGCCGTCGCAGATCCAGTCGATCGAGAACAACCTGTCGCTCGCAAACATGGATTTCGCCGAGTTCGCGGATGCCGCCGACGCGGACGGGGTGTTTCGCGGGTTCGACCGGTACTGATCGCGCGACACGGCGCCGTATCGGGCTTGTGCCCGCCTGCGAGCGGATGACGAATCGCATCGTCCATCGACGCGGATGGCGTTCATCCCCTTCCGCCATAACGCGAAGGCGTCGCGCACCACCTCCGGTGCGTGGTGCACAGCATCTTCGACACGGGCATCGAAATGCCGACTCCCGCGCGCTACCTTTCCGCGCATGGACGACCTTCGCACCGCCAGCACGCTGACGTGTCCGAATTGCGGCGCCAAGACGCACGACTCCATGCCCGTCGACGCGTGCGTCTACCTCTGGTCGTGCCCCGTTTGTAAGGCGACGGTGAGCCCGAAGCAGGGCGATTGCTGCGTGTTCTGTTCCTACGGGACGGTGCCGTGCCCGCCTGTACAGCGGAGGCAGTGCTAGACACAAACGCTACGGGGTGCTCCTAAAGTCGCGGGTTCGGGCGGGTTCCTGTGCAACCGGCTTAGGCCCTCTGCCGGGAGTGCCCGCCTCGACGGCCGCGTGGTGGCGGCGCGAGCAACCCCCTGGCATCGTACTCGTCATGTCTCGCCGCCCTCCTCCCCCTCCCCCTCCGCCCGAGAGTCCGCGGAGTGTCGTCGACGAGCTCCCGGCGGCACTCGAGGGCCGGCGCTTCGCCGATATGGCCGAGGTGCAAAGGTCCCTCGACGCGCGCGTGCACGCCTATAACACTCGCCCGCAACGCGAGCTCGGCGGGCTCTCGCCCATCGACATGAGCGAGCTCCTGGCCGGCGACCGGGAGACGACGGGAGCGTTGCTCGTCGACCAGCGATCTGCTGCCGCCCGACTCACCGTTTCGCGAAACCGGCGTTCACGTGTGGCGCTTCCGCCGGCGCGTGATCGAGCCGCTCGTGGGACTCGGACTGCTCGAGTCGCGCGCCCTGCCGCGGAAAGACCGCTGGGACCGCCCGATCGAGGTCCGGAAGACACCGCTCTACGACCGACTGCTTCGCTTCGAGTTCGACCGGGGGCGTAGGCGCTGAGGTCGTGTCATCATGACATCCGTCTACCGGGACGGGACCGCGATTCCTCGCTGCGCTGGGAATGACAATCCTCGCGCCTAACGCCAATCATTTTGCCGCACGCATGACACGCCTCGATGTGAGCGTGAGGATTCCGTAGGTCGCGAGCGCGTCGTCCCCGGCGCAACTCAGCAGCGCCCGAGCAGGAACGTGCCGGGCATCCCCACGAGCCCAACTCCAGCATTCCCGAGAGGGTGGGTCCGGACGACCCCACAATCCTTGACGTTCACGCCTGCGTCGACCCTGGCGTTGCCCTGCGCGTCACCGAGCTGCAGGAAGCCTCCTCCCGTCGAACCCTGCCCGAACGCGGCGATGTTGACATAGTTCTCGTTCGTCAACTCGATGCTTGGCTTCCCGTTGACCAAACCCACGGTCGCGCGCGACTTCGATTCGGCGTCCCGCACGATGAGCGCTCCCACTCCCGTCGTGACGCCGACCACGATCTCGGGAAACCCCGTCGCTGACTTCGCCTTGAAGAACCCACCCTCGGGGAGCGCGGAAATGAACGCGACCTGTGCCCCCGAGGCTGAGAACAGGGAGAGGCCGCGGCCAGTTCCGTCCACGACTCGGAGAATCGGCTTTCCTCTCGCGTCGACCACGTCGAACGGCGCCTTGACCTGGTTCGCCATCCCGAGCTCCTTCGCGGCGAGTTTCCCTTCCAGATCGCTCAGGCGCTGCGCCAGCACGTCGATCCGCTCGCGGAGACGGTCCACCTCCTCGGCCCGCGCGCCACTTTCCGGACGGTGCGGAGCGGCCGGCACCCGTGCCGACAGGGTGCCAACCAGCAGGAGTGCCGATACGGCGTTAGGCACGAGCAGGGTGAAGATCGTGGCAGGCGTGATCGTCGACATGTCGCTCTCCGTTCGTTAAGGATGAGGAGTTCGGATCAGCATGACGGAGTGCCGCGTGATAGGAGCACCCCTATCGAGGTAACGACGACGCGGCGAGACGGTCGATCGCGATTCGCGCGAGCCTCACGGCTCCCGCCGCATCGGTCGATGACGTGAGGTAGACGACCTGAAGGAACCGATCGCCCGTCACGAACCCTATCCGTCCGTTGAGGCCGATCGTGACATCCTCCCACGGCCCATCGAGCGTGTCCGCCAATTCCGCGTCGGGGTCGTTCGCGATCGAATACAGCAGCGCGTCGTCGGCGCGGGCCGCGGCGGCGCGCTCCTTTCCGTTCGTCCAATACGGCTTGAGGATCAGCACGTGGTGGCCGGCGGTGTAGTACGCGCAGCTGCTGCCGCTCGGGTGCGCGTACGGACTGCCTTCGAACGAGCGGTATGGAGGCACCACGAGCTTGCCGAGCACGGCTTCTGCCTCGTCAGGCTCGAGGAGACTGCAGGGGTCGGCGCCCGGCGGGAGCGACGTCCCATCCGGGACTGGATACGGGTAGTCGAACGGCAGGTCCGCGATCCGATCCCGGATGCGTGCGGCCAGCGCCTCCTTCTTCGCTGACGAGACAACGTGGTCCGCCGAGTTCTCCTGTACCATCACCTTGAGAAACCCGACCCGACCGGTGAAGTCCTCATTACCCGTTAGGGCGTTGGCCACGTCCCATCCGGGCGGCGTCTTCGGCCGGTCCGCCGATTTCACGCCCTCAACCCTCACCCCGGCGGCGTCCAGGGTTGGCTTGATGTACGCCGGAAGCGACGTGTCACCCGCCATCCGGGCCATCCGCTCGAGGCTGACCTCACCCATGAGATCGACGGTCACCACCAGGGCGACACTGTCCAGCTCGACGTTGAAGTTCGCGCCGGCCTCAGGGCCTAGCTGAGCTCTGGCCGTCTCCCGCATCTTCGCGCGGCGCTTCTGGGTCTCAACGTCCATGGGCAGCGCGTACCGGCACGCGAGCTCGGTTCCCGCCGGCGGTTCGGCAAGGGGGCCGAGAGCCGCTTCGACTTCGGCAACCGGTATCCAATCGCACGCGTTCGCCGGCGCCGGCGTGGCGCGACCTTGTGCCGCTTGCTGTAGCCCAGATTGTTCCGTTGGCTGTACCGAGCGCTGCGTGTCGGCCGTCGTCTGGGCGTTCTGCTGCTGCGGTTCCCCCTCCCCCTCCCCCTCCCCCCCGCTGCACGCGAGCGTGCCTAACAACGCGACGAGCAACACCCTTCGTTCGAAGCTGTAGGGCCTCATTGGCTCATCCCCCGCACGGACGCACGAGCTCGACACGACGGTTGCGCGCGCGGCCCTCGATTGTCGCGTTAGGCTCCCTTGGTCGCGAGGCGCCGAAGCCCACGGCGGTCACGCGCGACCCCGCCACGCGGTGCCCACTGACCAGGCGATCGCGCACCGCCGCCGCCCGTCGCTCCGACAACTGCTTGTTGGCCGTCGCCGATCCGATGCTGTCGGTATGGCCTTCGATGGTCACGTTCCATTTCGGATGCCGAGCGAGCATCGCCGCGACCGACGCGATCGTACTGTCGGACGCAGGATCGACCGCCGCGCTGTTGAACCCGAAGTAGATCCCCGGCAGTTCGGCGCGGCACCCGGTCTCGAGGTCGCGCTCGACGAGTCGAACGCTGGAAGCCTCGCCGCCGGCGGCTTTGCCACCGGCGGCGAAGCCGCCGGCAACCTCGCCTACGATGACCTCGGTCGTCTGCAGCACGTTCTGCCCGCGCGTGACCTTGAGGAGCAAGGGCTGGGCGCTGTCGGCAAGCACCGAGAACTCGAGCGTCGACGGTGCCGATCCGCGATAGGCGAACTCACCGCGTACACGGAGCACGGGGACCCGAACTCGGCGACCGTTCAACAGGAGCGGGAACGGTTCCGGCGCGGGCGATGCGCGAGTCAGCGTGCCGCGCCACACGACGACCGGGGAGTTGACGTCGCCGACCCGCTCGAAGGACCGGATCTGAAACGACGACGTGCCCGAGGACTCGAGCCGCTGGTACACGGCCCTCGACAGCGAGAACGTGGTGTATCCCGGACGCCTGCCGGGCTCCTGGTAGTCGAGCCAACGCGGAGCGCTCGCCAGGTCTTCGGCGCTCACCTCGGTTCGGATCTCTCGCCTGATCGTGTCGCCGGTCGCGCGGGTCTCCAGATAACGCCAGACGTGCGTGACACCCTCGGGCGAAACGCGCTCGAACGTGACGAGTGATTCCCGATCGCCGTCCGGAAAGCGAAGCGCCGACACGAACACGACGCCGGGCGCGAGTGGAATGCGCGGCGGTTTCTCCTGCGCATCCAACGCGGACGCCGTGACTACGGCCGTGGCGGCGAGGGCGAGCGATGCGGCGTATGGGAGCGGATTCATGAGAGAATGGGTTGCATCCATGGCTATTGCCGAACCACCTCGACGTGCCCTTCGACCTCGAACATGAACACCGACCCGTCGACGGAGCGGAGCCGGAACGGATACCCGATGCGCGTCTGCGTCGGACTGGCGCCGGTGTCGAACTCCTGCCTCGCGAAGTTCCAGTCGGCGTAGCTGCCGCTCCCGCCCCTGCCGAAATAGCCAACGCCTCCGGGGCTGATGGACACCGACGACTCGCTGGGACTGTCGTCATCCCAGCCCTTCACCCAGACACGAATTCGGCCGGGAAGCGGAGACGGTGCGAGAGTCAGGACATCCCCGAGCGGATGTGACTCTCCGGTTTCCCACGACCGATTGTCGAAGCCGGACCAGCACGTGCTGCAGTCGGCGAGCTCCTCGGTTGCCGGAGCGACGAAGAACCTGAAGCTCAGGTCTCCCGCCGACGCCTTGTCACTGTCGTTCAGGATCCGCACGCGCGTGAAGCGCACGGTGACCGTCTGCAGAATCGTCGTGAACTCACCGGCGTACGCGTCGATCCTCGTGCCGTTCGCGTCGTGGAGGAGGATCGCGAAGTGGTACTTCGTTCCCTGCGCCAGGTTCTTCATCGGCGCCGTCGAGTACTCCGTCGAGAATCCCCGTTCGCTCATCGCCCGCACCGGCAGCTCCGTCCCACCGGGAATCCCGTTGAGCTCATCGGGATAGGGCGGACGCTTGGTATAGCTGGGCGCCTGCGTGCCGTACCATACCCGTGCCTTCGCCCCGGTGCGTCCCGCGAAACGGATCCAGTACTCGTTAGGCTTCCTCACCACCTCGTGGAACGTGAGCCCGACCTTCGCCGCATCCAGCGTCATGCTCGCGTCCTTTCGCGACTTGGCGTACGGCTCCGAGACGCCTTTCAGGGTCGTGT
>DASURJ010000785.1:0-2343 GCA_036280115.1 Gemmatimonadaceae bacterium | reverse complement strand
AAGGTGCACAACGGCAGCACCATTCTTTCCGATCTCAAGCGAACCGACTATCCCGAGACGGTGTGGGGACGCTTCAATGTCGGTCCCGAAGGGACAGTGCGGTGGTACCGACGTGTCCACGATCGGCTACGCGACGTGGGTTTCGACGCGCCGATCATGCAGGAGCTCGACGCGATCGCGCGAGCGCTCGAGGCGCAGCTCAACGACGCCCAATCACCCGAGCGTCACGAGCCCGCATCGGGCACCGGCGCGCTCGACGCCCGCGCGCCGTCCCCGGGCGAGCCGCGCTCCGCGAGTCTCTAGCCACGCGCGCAGGAGTCGTTAGGCGCTGGCCGGCGCGACGTCGCGCGCCGGATAACGACGCGCGACGTATGTCTCGAGCAGCGCGAGGAACTCGGGAATGATCCCCTCCCCCTTCAGCGTCGTCACGAGCTTCCCGTCGATGTACACCGGCGCCTTCGGCTCTTCGAACGTGCCGGGGAGCGAGATCCCGATGTTCGCGTGCTTCGACTCACCCGGCCCGTTCACCACACACCCCATGACGGCGACCCTGAGGTCCTCGACGCCCGGATGGCGTTCACGCCAGACGGGCATCTGCTCGCGCAGGTAGCCCTGGATGTCTTCGGCCATCTTTTGAAAGAACGTCGACGTCGTGCGGCCGCATCCCGGGCACGCGGTCACCTGCGGCGTAAAGCTCCGCAGGCCGAGTGACTGCAGGATTTGCTGCGCCACCTGGACTTCCTCGGTGCGGTCCCCGCCCGGCCGCGGCGTGAGCGAGACGCGGATGGTGTCACCGATCCCTTCGGCCAGGAGGATGGCAAGCGCCGCTGTGCTTGCGACGATGCCCTTCATCCCCAGTCCGGCCTCCGTCAGCCCGAGATGGAGCGGGTAATCGCACCGCGCGGCGAGTCGCCGGTAGACCGTGACGAGATCCTGCACGGCGGAGACCTTCGCGGAGATGAGGATGCGATCGTGTCCAAGCCCTGCTTCCTCCGCAAGCGTCGCGGATCGGAGGGCGCTCTCGATCATCGCCTCTATATAGACGTCCCTGGCGTCGCGCGGCTCGGTGCGGCTCGCGTTCTCGTCCATCATCGCGGTCAGCAGGTCCTGGTCGAGCGACCCCCAGTTGACACCGATGCGAACCGGCTTGGCATATTCGAGCGCAACGCGGATGATCGCGCGAAAGTTCTCATCGCGCCGCTTGCTTCCGACGTTGCCTGGATTGATCCGGTACTTCGCCAGCGCGCGCGCGCACTCCGGAAACTTCGCGAGCAGCAGGTGACCGTTGTAGTGGAAGTCGCCGACGATGGGCGCGTCGACGCCCTGGTCCGCGAGGCGGGCCGCGATTTCCGGAAGTGCGGCGGCGGCGGCCTCATTGTTGACCGTGACGCGCACGAGCTGTGAACCCGCTGCGGCCAAGGCGGCGACCTGGCTGGCGGTGGACGCCGCGTCCGCGGTATCGGTATTGGTCATGGACTGAACCACCACCGGATGCCCCGACCCGATTTGCACGCCGCCGACCGACGCTGTTACCGTATGCCTACGCGTTTCGAACGCCACGCCGTCTCCCATGGGTTGAGCCATTCACCGAAAGCTAGCCGGGCTACTCCACCATCGCCGTCATGAGCGCAGACGAGGAATACCCCGAACGGGGATACAACACCGAGGACGTCGAGGCGCAGCGCTCAGGTTCCCAGCCGAAAACGAGCTTCGTCCAGCGACACTGGGGGAAGCTTCTCATTGCGGCCATCGTTGGGCTCCCGACGCTCGGAATGGCGCTGTGGACGGCCATAGCGATGTCGTTCGCCTACTCCGCCGGGGAGCGCGTGGGCTACATCCAGAAGTTTTCGGAGAAAGGCTGGCTCTGTAAGACCTACGAGGGCGAGATCGCGATGGTCAATCTGCCGGGGCAGATCGCGAACACATTCCAGTTCACGGTCCGAGATGACAGCGTTGCGGCGCTCATCAACCAGTCGCAGGGAAAGCGCGTCGCCCTGAGTTACGAGCAGCACAAAGGGCTACCGACTTCGTGTTTCGGCGAGACCGAGTACTTCGTCAGAGGGGTGAAGGTGATTGGGCCGTAGTTGGCGCGCATCGAAGGCGGTCAACTCGAGGGACGATTGCCGCGAGGGAAATGGTCGGGTTGGGTTCGTATTGTTCAGCCGGTAGGCCCGTCTTATTATTTGTGCCGCTCGTACCCGACCTCGGTTGGTGTCAGAGCGAGACCTAGCGCGGGGGGTCTGAATGGTCCCGCGCCGTATCACTATTGTCAGGGGCTCGGCGCGTTCCGCTCCCTTCGACAAGTTCTTTCCCGGAGTCTGGAATGCGTACGACCGGCAAGGT
>DASURJ010000784.1:0-24723 GCA_036280115.1 Gemmatimonadaceae bacterium | reverse complement strand
GAGCCGCTCGCCGCATCGCGCCGCGCATCGCTCAGGATGGACCTCGCGCCTAACGTCGTAGTGCCGTTGCAGCGCGAGGCGTTCAGGCAGGTGCTCCTCAACCTGTTGGACAACGCCGTCAAGTACGGACCGCAGGGGCAGACGATCACGCTCGGGCTGTCGATCGCCGGGTCCTCGGCTCGTGTCACCGTCAGCGATCAGGGCCCCGGGGTCCCGGCCAGCGAGCGGAATGCCATCTGGACTCCGTTCTTCCGCGGCAACGCCGCCGCCGCCCAGGGGGCAGGAGGGAGCGGCATCGGGCTCGCGATCGTCAGGGACGTGGTCGCGACCATGGGTGGGCGCATCGCACTCGCGGAACCGGCAGCAGGGCAGGGCGCAGTGTTCGTGGTCGAGTTGCCCGGCGTGCAGCGCGTCGCTGACGCCGCGCCGGCCGTCGACGTGGATGGTACGCTCTCGCTTCGACCCTCGTGAGGCACGCCAGCCGATGACGCGCGTGCTCGTGATCGAGGACTCGACCGACCTCGCCGCGGGGCTGCGCTACAACCTCGAGCTCGAGGGTTACGCGGTGAAGGTCGCCGAGGACGGCACCACCGGCCTCTCGCTCACACGCGAATGGGACCCGGATCTCGTCATCCTCGATCTCATGCTGCCGGGGATGGACGGGTATCAGATCCTGCGATCGATGCGCGCCGACGGAAAGCAGACGCCGGTGCTCATCCTGTCGGCCCGAGGGGAGGAAGCGGACAAGGTGCGCGGCTTCCAGCTCGATGCCGACCAGTACGTGACGAAGCCGTTCGGGCTGATCGAGCTGCTCGAGCGAGTGAAATCGCTGCTCCGCCGCACGCGCGCACGCACCGATCCGACGGATCAGGCGGTGGCAGCAGGCGTGATCCGATTCGGCGACGTCGTGATCGACTCGGCGTCGCGCACAGTCACCCGGGCGGGCCAGTCGGTCGCGCTCACGCCGAAGGCGTACGAGCTCATGATGGCGCTGATCAAGCGAAAAGGCGCCGTCGCCACTCGCGTCGAGCTCCTGCGCGAGGTGTGGGACCATCGAGCGATCGTGCTCACACGAACGGTCGACTCGCACATGGCCGAGCTCCGCAAGAAGCTCGAGCACGATCCGGCCGAGCCCAAGCACTTCATCACCATCTGGAAAGTGGGCTACCGGTTCAACCCTTAACGAGTTCGTGAGGCGTCCATGTACCGCTCTCGGGGGATGACCCCAATGCTCGCGGCCCTTGTCGCCGCGGCTCTCACCGCAGCGCCAGCGCGCGATGCGCACGGACAGGGTGCGACGTTCGAGTCGCCCGTGGTCTCGACGCAGTGGCTGGCCGACAACCTCAACGACCCGAATGTCGTCGTCCTGCACCTCGCGTTCTCACGGCGCGAATACACCGCGGGTCACATCCCCGGCGCGCGGTTTCTCTGGTTCAACGACGTGGCGCCAAGCACGCCGGACCTGAGCACCGAGCTGCCGAGCGTTGCGAAACTCGATTCCCTGTTCGAGTCGCTCGGGGTGTCGGACAACTCGCGCATCGTCGTGTACGGCGCGACGGTCACGCCGCTCGTGGCGCGCGTGTTCGTGACGCTCGACTACCTCGGCGCCGGGGATCGCGCCGCGGTCCTCGATGGCGGGTTCAACACCTGGAAGGCGGAAGGACGCGCCGTCAGCACCGAAGCGCCCAGGGTTGCCCGCGGAACGTTCACTCCCCGCGCGCGCACCGACGCCGTCGTCAACGCGGACTTCGTGAAGGCGAACATCAACGCGTCGAGCGTCAGGATCCTCGACGCGCGTACACCCAACTTCTACAGCGGCGAGGGTGGCGGCGGACCGCGCCCGGGCCACGTGGAGAGCGCGAAGAACATTCCGTTCACGACCCTCACCGACTCGACAGGAAAGCTGAAGGATCGCGCGACCCTGGCCGGGATGTTCTCGTCGGCGGGCGTCCAGCCGAGCGACCGCGTCGTCACGTACTGTCACGTCGGGCAACAGGCGAGTCTGTTGTTCCTCGCGGCGCGTCGCGCGGGGTTCAAGGCGAGTCTCTACGACGGCTCGTTCGAGGACTGGAGCTCTCGCGACGATACGCCCGTCGTCGGTCCCGTGAAGAAGTAACCGTCACGCGTGGGAGGCGTCGCGCCGCAATCGATGCTGGACAGATCGCGCCTCGCGCATAACACTGGAGGACGTGAACAACGAACTCCGAACGCCTCAGCTCGGCGGCGTGCATTCCCAGGCCCGCCGCCGCTCCAGACTCTGCGAGCCTCTACCGGCCGCCGTTGCGCTCGCGATGACGCTTTCGCTCGCCGCGGTCGCCTGCCAGGCTGGCGAAGCGGAATCGACCGCTGACACGACTCCCAGGCCCGAGCAGATCGCGGCCGCGACCCTCGCGACACGCGCGGATGTCGTCCCGTTCCGTGTGCCGGACGAGTCGGAGGTCCGCGACAGCACCGTGCTCGCCGCCGTGCGCCGCGGCCGAGCGATTCTCTCGAACACGCGCGACAGCCTGCCGCAGCATGTGGGGAACAAGCTGCGGTGTTCGAGCTGTCACATGGGGGAGGGCCTCAAGCCGAATCAGATGTCCTACGTCGGCGTCTATGCCCGCTTCCCGCAGTATCGCACGCGGAGCGCAACGGTCGAAATCATCGAGGATCGCATCAACGACTGCTTCGAGCGAAGCATGAACGGCCGCGCGTTGCCTCGCGACAGCCGGGCGATGCGCGACATCGTGGCGTACATGGCGTTCCTGTCCCACGGGGTCCCGGTCGGCGCGCGGGTCGAGGGGCAGGGGATCCCGCCAATCGACCCTCCGCTCGAGGGCGACAGCGCGCGCGGGCAACAGGTGTTCACGACGCGGTGCGCGATCTGTCACGGGCCTGACGGCCAGGGCACGAATGCCGCACCACCGCTGTGGGGACCGGACTCGTACAACATTGGCGCGGGCATGGCGCGAGTTCGCACCGCGGCGGCGTTCATCAAGCAGGCAATGCCGTTCGATCGCCCGGGGACGCTGACGCCACAGGAAGCGTTCGACGTCGCGCGCTTCATCAACTCGCATCCCCGCCCGGACTTCGCGCAGAAAGCCGAGGACTGGCCGCACGGTGACCCGCCCCCCGACGTCGCCTACCCCACCAAAGCCGCGGCGCGCAAAGCGGGTTCGCGGTAACGAGCTCAGGTCGCCGGCTTCGCCGCCAGATACTTCGTCAGCCACCCCTGCACCTCGGTCCACCAGAGGCGCTGGTTCTGCGGCCTCGCGATCCAGTGGCCCTCGTCAGGAAAGACGACGAGCCGCGCCGGGACGTTCTGGCGGCGAAGCGCCGTGAACATGGACAACCCCTCCGTGTACGGCACGCGGTAATCCAGCTCGCCGTGAATCACCAGCGTCGGCGTCCTGAAGCGCGCCGCGAACAGGTGCGGGGAGTTCGTCCGGTACTGCTCCCGCATCGCCTTCGGGTCCCAGAACGGACCGCCGAACTCCCACTCCGGGAACCACAGCTCCTCGGTCGCCGCGTACATGTGCTCGAGGTTGAACAGGCCCGCGTGGGATACGAGCGCCTTGAAGCGGTTCGAGTGGCCGGCGATCCAGTTCACCATGTATCCGCCGTACGAGCCGCCCGCCGCGCCCATGCGCGCCGAGTCCAGCCACGGCCTCGTTCGGAGCGCCGCGTCGAGGCCGTTCATGAGGTCCGTGTAGACCTTCCCCGACCATGCCTTCGATACGTCGTCGACGAACTTCTGACCGTAGCCGGTGGAGCCACGCGGGTTGATGATGACGACGCCGGCCCCGGTCGCGGCGAACATCTGGTAGTTCCACCGCGAGTGCCAGCTGTCGAGCCACGCGCCCTGTGGGCCGCCGTGAATCAGGAGCACGACCGGATACTTCTGCCCTTCCGTGAATTGAGGCGGTTTGAGAATGAACCCGTGCACGCTGTCGCCGCCCGCACCGCGGAACCAGAAATCCTCGGCGGGGTGGAGCGCGAGCTGTGCGACGAGCGCGTCGTTGAGATGCGTGACCTGCCGGACGTCCGACGCGCGCGCGCCGGTCAGCGACGCCGTGAACACTTCGGCCGGCCGCTCGGTTGCATCGCGAAGCCAGACGACCCTCCGCGCGTCGCGAGAGAACGAGAACGCGACGTTGTTCGAGTCCCCGATCACCACTGCCGGCGCCCCCGCCGTGACGCCGCTCGCGCCTAACGTGGCGTGATAGAGCTTGTCCCGTCCACGGTCCGCCGTCACCACGTACAGCCCGCGCCCATCCGGCGCGAACCCGTACGCATCCGCGTTGCGATCCCAACGCGGCAGCACCTCGACGGCACTTCGGCGCGCACGGTCGTAGAGCATGAGCCGCCATCGATCGGACTCGAACCCCGCGCGCCGCTGGGACGCGTACGCGATGAAGCGTCCGTCCGGCGAGTAGACAGGATTCTGGTCGGCGCCCGTGTTCGCGCGAGTGATGACCGTCGCGGCGCCGCCCGTGACGGGGACGACCGAGACGTTCAGGTCGGTCGACCAGGCCGTGGTCCGTCCCGCGTCCTTCGCGGTATAGGCGATCTCACGCCCGTCAGGGGAAAACGAGTACGCCTCGCTGCCACCGAATGGCGCCGGCGGGACATCGAACCGTGCCCCGGGCGTGAGGTCGCGAGGCGCTTCGCCTCCATCCACGCTGACGACGAAAAGGTGCGACCGCGTCCCCTCGTCCCACGTGTTCCAGTGTCGGTACATGAGCTCGTCGGTCACGCGCGCCTTCACCGGGTTCGACCCCTTCGCCTCGTCCTTCTCGGCGTTGCAGGCGTCCGTGGTGCACTCGGGGTAGACGGATGACGCGAAGGCGATCCGGTCGCCCGTCGGTGACCACACGGGGCCGCTCGCGCCGCCATGGAGCGACGTGAGCGTGCGACGGCCGCTCCCGTCGGCGTTGATCACCCACAACTGACCGCCCGCGGTGTACGCAATGCGCCGCCCGTCCGGAGACCAGCGTGCCTCGACGGCGGACGTCGTGTCGTCCGGGAACGCGCGCGGGGTCTCATCGCCTAACGTGAGCGCGTAGGTCGTCGCGGATCTGCGGTTCCCGGACACGTCGGTCGTGCGCACCGTGTACAGCACCGTACGCCCGTCGGGCGACAGCTGCGGGTCTGCCACCGCCTTCACGGCGGCGAAATCCTCGAACGTGATCGGACGCCGGGTCTGTGCGCCGGCGGTCGCCGCCACCGCGAGCAGGGCGACCGTCACGGGCCGCGCGACAGTGGACAACTCGATCGTGAACATGATGTCTCCTTACGGCGTACGAGGGCCGCCGGTGCGCCGATACCAGTCGACCTTCGCGGAATCGCGCTTCGCGACGCCCGCGATCGTCTCCCGCATCATCGCCTCGACCTCGGTGATCTCTCGGGGAGCGCGCGAAACCCACTCCACGCCCTGTTCCGTGACGACATAGTCGTCCTCGATCCGGATGCCAATGTTCCGGTATCGCTCGACCGCCGGACGGATCTTCGCGATCAGCGCATCGTTTCTGGCCGTCTTCCGGAGAATCTCGAGCAGGTTCTCGCGGACATAGATCCCGGGCTCGATGGTGTACGCGCTCCCGGGCCCGATGGTCTCGCTGAAGTAATACTGCTCCGGATCGTGCACCTCGAGCCCGATCCCGTGCCCGAGCCCATGCATGAAGTAGAGCTGCACCTGCGAGCACTGCTGCGGCTGTTGCGACGGCCCACAGTCATACGTGGCGGCCGGCGACTCGATGAGGCCGAGGCGCGCGAGCCCGGACGCGATCACCGCGATCGCGGAGTCCGACATGAGTGACGCGCGCGCACCGACCTTCGCCTGCCGCTCCGCCGCCGACTGTGCGTCACGCACGATCTGATAGATCGCGCGCTGGTCCGCCGTAAACGTGCCCGACACCGGCAGCGTCCGCGTCACGTCGGCCGCATAGCCGCGGTACGACGCCCCGACATCCATCACGACCACCTCGCCCGCGTTCATGAAGCGGTCGTCGGCATTGTAGTGCAGCGTCGTGGAGTTCGGCCCCGACGCGACGATCGTGGCGAACGACGGCCGGTCGGCACCGTTGCGACGGAACGTGTACTCGATGAGCGCCTGAATCTCGAACTCGTTCATGCCGGGCTCCATTGCGCGCATGGCCTCGCGCTGCGCCTCGACCGTAATCGCCGCCGCCTTGCGGATGAGATCCAGCTCGGCGGCGCTCTTCCTCGCACGAAGGAGCTGCACGTGCTGGTTCGCCGACGCAACCTTCATTGACGCGTGCGACGCGGTGAGGAGGCGAACCACCTGCTCGTCTCGCGTCAGCACGCGCGGCGTACGCTCCGCGCGAGCCCCGAACTGGCCCTGAGCGACGACGTACAGCTGCGCCGTCGTTCTGAACAGCGAATCGAGGACGTCGCCGAGCTCGTCGACAGGCCGGGCCGGGATTCCGGTCGACGCCGTCGCACCCTCGGGGCCGAACCGCTTTCCGCTCCAGACCTCCTGCGCCGGATCGCGACGGTCGACGAACAGCATCGACGACACCTGCGACCCGCGCTTCACCATCACCAGCGACGCATTCGGCTCGTCGTAGCCGGTGAGATACTTGAACGACTCGTTCTGGAAGAACGCGAGGTAGTCGTGCTCCGGCTCGCGGGCACCGAGCGCCAGGATCACACCGTCCTGCAGTCGCGCGGCCAAGGCGCTGCGCCGCTGCGCGTACTCGGTTCGCGAGATCTGTGCGGGAAGCGGCGCGCTCGACACGGAGAGCGCTGCCAGAATGACGAGCAGGATACGGTGGTTCAACACGCTGCCTCCAGGAGACGAAAAACGCGCGAGCCGACCGTCCATGTGCGCCGAATGGCCCTTCAGGTCGCTCGACCAGTCGTAACCTACAGCCGGTATGCGCGTTCCATGGAGGTGGAACGGCCTGGTAACGGGCGAGCGGTCTGGTGTGCTACTCCCGCTTCCACGCCAGCGTCCGCCCGCCCCGGAGCGCGTGGTACAGCCCGAGAAACGCCGCCGCGTTGATCATGCAGAAGTAATAGGGCAGGCGAAGGATCTTCGGCCTGAGCCGCCCGATCGCCCCGAGGGCGACGAGGCCGTAGAACGTGAGCTGCAATGCGAAGAGAGCCCGGTACAACGGCTCGTCGAGAAGGAACAGGTTCGCGATGAGCATCGCGAGCATTGCAACGGGCACGACGAGCCGCCCGGCCTTGTGCGAGAGGAAGAAGAACAGCGGACCGATGCGCGGCGGCCGAACGAGCGACTTCAGCTCGCCGAGCTGCTGGAAGTTGCCGGTCATGATCCGAACACGACGGCTGAACCCGGCCATCTCATGGGCCTCTTCGGTCGCCACCGCGCGCGGGTCGTACACGACGCGGTAGCCGCGCTGCACGATCCGCATCGGGATCACGTAATCGTCGTTGATGGTCGTTGGTATCGGGAACGGATAGAGATCACGCCGCAGTGCGTAGAGTGCTCCGTGGCACCCGAGGATCGAGCTGATATCGCCCTCGGCATGCTTGAGGAACGTCTCGTATTTCCAGTAGAGATCTTCCTGGTTGCCGAGCGCCGTCTTGTCTCCGCTCACGACCTGGTAGAGGCCACTCACCGCGCCGACGCGCGGGTCCGCGAAGTTCTCGACGAGGCGGCTCACGGCATCCTCGTTGAGCATGCTGGCGGCGTCGGAGAGCGCGATGATCTCCCCGGCAAGGTGCGGGACCGTGTCGTTCAGGACGTGGAGCTTCCCGCGGTTGACCGGATACGCGAACACGCGGACGCGTCCACCTCCGAGCTCCGCTGCGGCACGCTGGGCGATGGCGGTGGTTCCGTCGGTCGGACCATCGCACGCGATCGCGATCTCGAGCCTCTCCGAAGGATACCGGAGGGCGAGCGCGTTTCTGATCTTGGCCTCGATGACGTCGGCTTCGTTGTAGGCGGCGACGAGCAACGACACTGTCGGCTCCGACGGTCGCCTGGCGACGGGACGGCTCGCGAAGCGACGGAGCACGACGAGGAGCAGCGGAAAGCCGACGTACACGTAGAACGCGACGCCGGCGGCGCTCCAGAATATCGCTTCGGGGATCACATCCACTGGTTGGGGACTCTCACCCCGGGCCACAGTGCCGGGGCATGAGGAGCATGTGCAAACGTCAAGCCTGCCTGACCCGTAGCGGCCGTCCCGCTATCCACCTCGGGCATCATGCCCGACTCGCTCACTCGTCGGCTGACCGCTCCGACTCCGCCTGGACCATCCGTTCGTAGTTCTCCTCGCCCGTGGTCCAAAGCCAGCGGCCGAACAGGTACCCACACAACGGAAAGACGAGGGCGGCGACCGCGATCCCGGCGCGGAGGTCCTGAGTCACGACGAGTCGCCGGATGAAGCCCTGCTCCTGGACGATCTGGTACGCAATCGTCAACAGCGCCACGGGAATCCCCCAACCGAAGACTCCCCGACGCCAGATGAACCAGGTCCGTCCCATGGCGCGGTTGCGCTCCCACCGGGCGATTGCCGCGGGCCGGGTGCCCTCTGCCGGTGAAGCGTGAGCAGGCATAGCTCGAACAATGAGGTTGTACGCTGTTCACCGCAACAGCAGCTTCGCGATTGTCTGGAGCTGCATGTTCGATGTCCCTTCGTAGATGGTTCCGATCTTCGCGTCCCGGTAAAACTTCTCGACGGGGTAGTCCTTCGTATAGCCGTACCCGCCAAGCAGCTCGACGCACAGGGAGGTCACCCGCTCGCACACCTGAGACGAGTAAAGCTTCGCCATGGCACCTTCGCGAGCGATGTCGTGGCCCGCGTCCTTCAACCGCGCGGCGTTGTACACCATGAGACGCGCGGCCTCGAGCTCGGTCGCCGCCTGCGCGATCTGAAACTGAATGGCCTGAAACTCGGACAGGGCCTTACCGAACTGTTTGCGCTCGCGCGTATAGTCGAGCGCGGCGTTGAGGGCGCCGGCCGCGACGCCGATCATCTGCGCGCCGATTCCAATGCGCCCCTCGTTCAACGTTTCGATCGCGATCTTGTATCCCTGACCGACCGGGCCCAGCACGTTCTCCTCGGGCACCTCGCACCCGTCGAGGATGAGCTCCGTGGTGCTGGACGCTCGAATGCCGAGCTTGTCCTCCTTCTTCCCGACGGCAAACCCGCCGAAGCCGCGCTCGACAATGAAGGCCGTAATCCCTTTGTAGCCAGCAGGCGGGTTCGCGTTCGCGAACACGACATACACCTCGGCCTCGGCACCGTTGGTGATCCACATCTTCCGCCCCGTGAGCACCCAGCGATCGCCCGCGTGCTCGGCGCGCGTCGCGAGGCCGAACGCATCCGACCCCGACCCCGGCTCCGACAGCGCGTATGCGCCGATGGTGTCGGTGGTGAGGCGGGGCAGGTACCGGCGTCGCTGCTCGTCATTGCCGTATCGAGAAATGGGATAGTTGACGAGCGTGTTCTGAACGTCGCAGACGATGGCGGCCGATGCGTCGATCTTGCTGATCTCTTCGACGGCGATCGCGACCATGGTGAGTGTACCAGCCGCGCCGCCGTAGTCTTCCGCGACCTCGATCCCCATGAGTCCGAGCTCGAAATACTTGGGGAGGAGCTCGGGGTCGATCTTCGACGCACGCTCCATGGCCTGCACGCGCGGGCGTACTTCATCGGTCGCGAAGGCGGCGACGGCATCCCGAAAGAGCGTCTCGTCGTCGCTGAAGACCGTGAGTGGGGGATGTGAGGCGGTCGTAGTCATGCCGTTGTCGATTGAGCAGGAGTTGCAGCGTTCGACCGCTGTCTGGCGTCCAGTGACCAGCGTCGCTGCGACACGCTCCAGAGTGTGGAAAAGGTCGTTGCGTAGTCCATCACGTAGGAATAGTCGGCACGTCCCAGCCAGTGCAGTATGCCGGCGGCGATGACATAGCGACGGTCGAGGAGTGGTGAGGGAAAATCCAGCCGTGTCGCGAGGGCGGTGGCCTCGCGAAGGATGCCCCTCCGTCTGCTCCGACGCATCAGGTCGTTCTGGTCGTCACCCCATTGGTCGATCGCGGCGTGCGGGAGGGGAAGGGGACACGGAACGTGCCCCGGGTAGGTTTGCCACGGCACCTCGCGAACGATCGCGGGAAAAAACTCCAGCGTGGCGCTGTACAACCGATGCCCGACACCATAGTCCGCCGGGGCGGCGGCGATGACCTCGATCAGGCCGGCGTCATAGAACGGGAGGTGGAGCTCGAGTCTGTGGAGGTCCGCATCCTCGAAATGGGGCACCAGGTGACGCCGCTGATCGTGCTGCATGCGGAACACGTACAGGTCCTGTCCCGCCTCGCGATCGGAGCGAGCCTGGTCGAATGCCTCGCGTAACCCGACGTGAAGAATATCGCGCAGCTCGTGTGCGACCTTGCGTCGGAATACCCGCAGCGGCAACGAGATTCCGTGCTCCACGCAGTACCGCTCGACTGCCTCGTCGCGTTTTCCGGCGCGGAGGAGCGCGATGACGTCAGGGTACACACCGACGAAGCCGAAGCCGACGCTGCCGCCATCTCCCGACCAGATCATCCCGGGTCGCTCGACCGGATGGCGAGCCCGGTGCGGCGACGCAGCCCACCGCTCGGCCATCAGGAGCGACCACCGGACCGGCCCGAGCGGACGGGGCGTGCGCATGTGGATCGTGCCAATCACGTCGGCGAACGCGTCTCCCAGCAGCTGATCCTGCGTGCCTTCGTTCGCGAAGTTGAACGTCTGGACTTCGATACCACGCCGGCACAGCTCGGCGACGACACACCGTGAGTCGAGGCCGCCGCTCAGGAACGCGACGCCACGGCGGTCGGACCCGGCTCGCCGGCTGACGGCATCACGAAACGCCTCGTACGCCCGCCGCGCCGCGTCGTCGAGGGGGGCGCGATCCTCGCCGACGTCGGTGATGCACCAGTACCGGCGCCGCTCGACGGCGCGGTCGCGGAACGTGACGATCTCACCGTCCCGGATCGCGTACACCTCGCGGTACACCGTGCGATCCGCGAGGGGGTAGCCTAACGCGACCGACTCCACCGCCCCGCGGACGTCCAACACCTTGGGCACTGACGGAATCGCCTCGATGATGCGCAACGCATTGGCGACCACGACAACGTCGTCGGTCACGGCGAAGTAGATCGGGCGCACCCCGAGCTTGTCGGCGATCAGCGTCAGGGTTTTCGCGCGATCGTCGTAGTGAACGGCTGCGAAGGTGCCGACCGTTCTGGCGGTGAGCGAGAGGTCGCGACGGCTCCACGCTCCGTGGAGCGCGGCGAGATCGCCGTCGCGATCGGAGCGCGCCGAGTCTGTCGCGAGGAAGGGCTCCCCGGCCACCACGGTGACCGAGGCCGGGTCACTCCGCACGGACGGAGACGAGAATGCGCCGAGCTCGGCGTGAACGATCACCGCCCGGTCGAATCGGGTCGAGAGTACCTGCTCGTTCGGCGCTCGAGAGAGCGCTTGGGCGAGCTGGGTCGCCAGGGCCGGCGGGATCTGCCCGCGAGGATCTCGAGCGTAGGCACCCGCCCACAGCGTCACCGGAACACCTCCAGCGCCATCGCCACTTTGCCGAAGGGCGCCGACACCTGCACGCCCTGCACGGCGCTCCGGACGCTGTCGAGCATCTCGCGGCCGATGGCAATCCCTTCGGCGACGGCGTGCTCCTTCGACTTCTCGTTCGCACGGCGCATCCGGGCGATGACCGACACGGGGACCACGACTCCCGGCACCTCGTTCGCGAGGAATTCGGCGTTGCGCACCGACACGAGCGGCCAGATGCCGGCAATGACCGGCAGGCGTACGTGCTCGATCTCGCGGAGGAACCGCTCGAGTTGCGAGACGTCGAACACGGGCTGCGTGATGGCGTACTCGGCGCCGGCTTCGACCTTGTACTCGAACCGCTTGAGCTCGAGGGCCCGATCGACTGCAGCCGGGTTCACCCCGACGCCAATGACGTAGCGCGTGGGTGGGCCAATGGGGTTGCCGCCGGGATCGAGCCCGTGGTTGAGGTTGCGCACGAGGTTCGTGAGCCCGATGGAGTCGATGTCGAAGACCGCGGTGGCGTCAGGGTACGGTCCCATCTTCGGCGGATCGCCCGTGATCAGCAGGATATTCCGTAACCCCATGGCCGATGCGCCGAGGAGATCGCTCAACATCCCGAGCAGGTTGCGGTCGCGGCAGCAGTAGTGCGTGACGGTCTCGATGCCGACCTGCTGCTCGATGAGCAGGCTGGTCATGACGGCACCCATCCGGCTCTGCGCGCGCGGGCCGTCGGGGACGTTTACCGCGTCCACGCCGTGTTGCTTCAGTGCGGCGACGTCCGACAGCATCCGGCTCGCGTCGACGCCACGGGGCGGGACGATCTCGACGGAGGTGACCATCTCCCCGCGCGCGAGCTTGGCGGCGAAGCGCGAGCGCTGTTCGAACGGGATGGGGGGACAGCCTTTCGGCTGGGAACCGGAAGCGAGCTGGGAACCGGGCGGGGGGAACGGGGAACCGGGGCTGCTCGCTGGCAGTTCCAGGCTCCCGGTTCCCGGTTCCCGGTTCCCGGTGCCCACTATCCGTGGGGCCAACGGCCTCACCCCCTGCACAATCGCCCGGATGTGATCGGGCGTCGTCCCGCAACACCCCCCCACGACTTTGGCGCCCGCGTGAATGAGGTGCCGGGCGTACGACGCCATGTACTCCGGGCTGGCCATGTACATGCTGCGGCCGCCCACGTCGCGCGGCATGCCCGCGTTAGGCTGCGCGCTCAGCTTTCGGCGAGTCGCGCCGGCCATCTTCTCGATCGCCTCGAGAATGGCCTGCGGTCCCACCGAGCAATTGAGGCCAATGATGTCCACCCCGAGCTTGTCGAGGGTGCGCGCGAGGTCCTCGGGGCTCGCGCCGTACGACGTGCGCCCGTCGACGCCGATCGTCATCTGCGCGATCACCGGCGTGCCGGCGTCCACCGCGCGCGCCGCCCGAACTCCCTGGGCGATCTCGGCGAGGTCGCCGAAGGTCTCGAGCAGGAAGACGTCGACGTCGCCCTCCTTGAGCGCCGCCATCTGCTCCCGAAACGCCTCGAACGCCTCATCGACGCTCGTCGGTCCGTACGGCTCGATGCGAACGCCGAGCGGCCCCACCGCACCGGCGACGAGGTGATCGTCGCCCGCCACCTCCCGCGCGAGCCGCGCCGCGGCGTGGTTGATGTCGCGGACCTGCGCCTCCAGGCCGTACTGCGTGAGCTTCACCCGGTTCGCGCCGAACGTGTTCGTCTCGAGCACTTCGGCACCGGCCTTCGCGTACGCGGCGTGAACGCCGCGCACGAGGTCGGGGGCTTTGAGATTGAGCTCGTCGTAGCACTGATTGATGAACACGCCCTTGGCGTAGAGCATGGTCCCCATGGCGCCGTCGAACGCGACGACGCGCTCGGGATCGAGCAGTCGTTGCAGCAACGACGCGCGCGTACTCATGCCGCCGGCCCCCCCGCCTTCGCCCCCACCGTAGCTGATGCCTGATGGCTGACGGCTGATGGCTCCGGAGCAGTCGCGGCGGCCCTGACGGCGTAATACTTCGCCTCGGGATGGTGGACGATCAGGGCCGCCGTCGACTGCTCCGGCACGAGCTGGTACGCGCTGGTGAGCGTCATGCCTAACGCGTCTGCCACCGGCAGCAGCGTGAACACCACGGCGTG
The DNA here is from genome assembly GCA_036280115.1 of Gemmatimonadaceae bacterium. Taxonomy (GTDB): domain Bacteria; phylum Gemmatimonadota; class Gemmatimonadetes; order Gemmatimonadales; family Gemmatimonadaceae; genus JAJKIV01. The sequence continues at coordinate 11,070 of DASURJ010000784.1, read as the reverse complement.
ATCGTCGAGGTCGGGGCACGCGCCGTACCCCCACGAGTAGCGTTTGCCCTGTCCCGCCGGTATGCCGAGCTCCCGGCGAATACGCTGGTGCATCCACTCGGCGACTGCCTCGGCGGCTTCCACGGCGAGGCCGTGCGAGTAGAACGCCTCCGTGTATTCCCCTTCACGCTGGAGCGCGTCGAAGCGATGCGACGCCGCGTCCCCGACCGTCACGACCTGCAGCGCCAGCACGTCCACGTCGGGTGATTGGACGGGCCGGAAATAGTCGGCGAGGCAGAGTCGCTCCCGCCCTTCCTGTCGTGGGAACTGAAACCGCGCGATCTCGCGCAGCGATCCACCGTCGCTCTCGAACGCGGCCGGATCGTAGACCACCAGTGCGTTGCCCTCGCTCTGGGCGGGGAAGAAGCCGTACACCGCCTGTGGCGACAGCCATCCGTCACGCTTCGCTTCCGCCGTCAGTCGCTCGAGCGTCGGACGGAACTCGCTACGCACCGTCGCCTCGTACTGCTCGCCGGAGCCGCGTCCGCCCCATTGCAGACGGAAGAGCTCATCGAGGTCGAGCAGGTCGAACACCTCGTCGAGTGGGATGTCGCGCACGACCCGCACGCCGAAGAACGGCGCACGCGGAACCGGGTTGTCGCCTTTCACCGCACTCCGCTGGCCCGCGCGGTCACCGACCGTGACATCCTTCCCGACCGTCGTGCGCAGGAAGACGTCGCTCCGTGCGGCCTCGAGCTGTTCGGCCACGAACGTGGCGCGCCGTTCACCGTCCTGCAGGATGTCCATCGTCTCGAGTCCCTCGAACGCATCCTTGCAGTAGAAGACGCCGGGGCCGTAAGGCCGCTCCGCGTCCACGAAGAGCGCCCGCCGCCCGAACCGCCGGTTGATCGCCGCCCCGCCAATGAGCACAGGAATGGCCATCCCGCGGCGATCGAGCTCCTGCACGCAGAGTGGCATCTGTTTCGACGTCGATACGAGCAACGCGGAGAGCCCGATGGCGTCAGCGCCCACCTCGATCGCCTTGTCGAGGATGGTGTTCACCGGCACCTGCTTGCCGAGGTCGAAGACGGTGTAGCCGTTGTTCGAGAGGATCGTGTTGACGAGCGACTTGCCTATATCGTGCACATCGCCGTACACCGTCGCGAGCACGACCTTGCCTTTCGTGTACCCTTCTTTCCGCTCGAGGAACTGCTCGAGATGCTTGACGGCCTTCTTCATGACCTCGGCCGACTGCAGCACGAACGGCAGAATGAGCTCTCCCGCGCCAAACTTGTCGCCCACCTCTTTCATGGCGGGGAGCAGCACCTCGTTGAGCACACGCACGGGATTCTCACGCACCCCGGCGGCGTCGAGCGCCGCCTCGATCCCGTCCTTCTTGCGATGAAGAACCATCCAGTGAACCCGGGAACTCGGATCCGCGAACTGGGAGCCGAAGTCTTCCGTCGTTCCGGTTCCCGGTTCCCCCCGCCCGGTTCCCGCTTGGTCAAAGTGCTCGATGTACCTCTGGAGCGCATCCGGTCGCTTGTTGAACACGAGATCGTCCGCGAGACCGCGCTCGACGTCGTCGATCTCGAAGTACGGCCGGACGTGAGCCGGGTTCACGATCGCCGCGTCGAGCCCCGCGCCCACGCAGTGGTGCAGGAACACGGAGTTCAGCACCGCGCGCGCTTCGGGGGCGAGGCCGAAGCTCACGTTCGACACACCGAGGATGGTGAAAACGCCCGGCAGCTCCCGCTTGATGAGTCGGATGCCCTCGATCGTCTCCTTCGCCGACTCGATCCACTCGGCATCACCCGTCGCGAGCGTGAAGGTGAGCGCGTCGTAGATGAGATCCGACGGCGACATCCCGTACTCGCCCACCACGATGTCGTAGATCTTGCGCGCCACCTCGAGCTTTCGCTCGCGCGTCTTCGCCATCCCGATCTCATCGATCGTGAGCGCAACCAGCGCCGCCCCGTGCTTCTTCGCGAGCGGGACGACGGCGTCGATGCGCTTGCGCCCGTTCTCCATGTTGATGGAGTTGACGATCGCGCGGCCAGGCACGTGCTCGAGCGCCTTCTCGATAACCGACGCCTCGGTGGAGTCGATCATGAGCGGGGTCTCGACCGTCATCGAGAGCAGCTTGACGACCTTCCCCATCTGCTCCGCCTCGTCCGCGCGCTCCGTGAGCGCCACGCACACGTCGAGCACGTGCGCGCCGGATTCCACCTGCTCGCGCGCAACGTCGACGATCCCCTCGTAGTCGTCGGCGAGCAGCAAGCGCTTCACCTTCCGCGACCCCTGCGAGTTCACCCGCTCGCCGACGAGCAGCGGGGGCGGGTCCTGGTGCAGGGTGATGGCCCGCATGGCGGAGGACACGCGCGGAACAGACCGGGAACCGGGAATGGATCGGGAACCGGGCGGGTGCCCGCCGAGGCCGGGCGCGGGGAACCGGGAACCGCCAACGGCGGTCGGCCTGTCAGCAGTCCCGGTTCCCCGTTGCCCGTTCCCCGTTCCGTCGATGTTCCGCACCGACTCCACGATCGCGGCAAGATGCTCCGGTCGCGTCCCACAGCATCCACCCACGATGCGGACCCCGAATTCGGTCACGAACTCCGCGAGGGCGCGCGCCATCGGTTCGGGCTCCAGCGGATACACCGCCTCGCCCACGCCGGTGTTGATCGGCAGCCCCGCGTTAGGGATCACCGAGATCGGGTGAGACGCGTGCTGCGCGAGGTAGCGCACCGGTTCGCGCATGTGCTCCGGGCCCGTGGAGCAGTTGAGACCAAGCACCTCCACGTCGAGCGACTCGATCGTCGTCATCGCGCTCGCGATGTCCGTACCCAGGAGCATACGGCCGCTGGTATCGAGCGTCACCTGCGCCTGCACGGGAACGCGGAACCCGAGCTCGGCGAACACGCGCTCGAAGCCCGCGAGCGCCGCCTTCACCTCGAGAATGTCCTGCGACGTCTCGACGAGGAGCACGTCGACGCCACCCTCGATCAGGTACTTCGCCTGCGTGTAGTAGTTCTCGCTCAGCTCCGCGAACGTGATGTTCGAGAGCATCGGGTCGCTGCTCGACGGCAACATCCCCGTTGGACCGATCGAACCGGCCACGAAGCGTGGCTGGTCGGGCGTCGCGAACTTCTCGCACGCCGCACGCGCAATGCGGGCCGCCGCGACGTTCATCGCGTGCACCTTGTCACCCAGCCCCCACTCCTCGAGCCGGCGCGGCGTCGACTGGAACGTACACGTTTCCACGACGTCACACCCCACAGCCAGGAACGACTCGTGGATCGCCTGAATCACGTCAGGCCGGGTGAGCACGAGGTGGTCGTTACACCCCTCGAGCGACTTCCCGCCAAAATCGTCGGCCGCGAGGTTGTATCGCTGGATGTTCGTCCCCATCGCGCCATCGAAGATGAGCACGCGGGCCGCCAGCGCATCGAGGTAGCGTGTGTCGCGGTACGGGAGTCGGCGAGGAACGGTTGCTGATGAGGTCATGGTCCGGATGAAAAATCGGCTCGAACGCGTGTGCGCCGAGCCGGCGCTTTAGCGGTTGTTTTACGTGGCCGCAAGTTGCCTTAAATCGCCACGATCTATTGTCGTCCAACGAATGCTACTGGTCGGGATATAGCCGCGCCAACCGAACGCAGCAAGGAGCGTTCCGCCTGCGTGCAGGTAACTCGTCCCCGCGTCTCGCTACTCCGGCACCACCCGGTCTTCCGGGGGCGTCGGCGGTCGCTCACGCCCGGACGCACGAGCACGCTCCTCGACTCTGCGCACGAGCGTGATCAGCCGGAGTCGCTCCCACGGCAGGATCAGCTCGGCGAGCGTCGCCCGCTGAATCAGCCCGGGCAGTGGCCGCGTCACCTCGTCGTTCGCCCGGTACACTACGAGCGCGGCCCCAGCCGGAAGACGCAACCGAGCGAACTCCGGATCCGCGGCAAAACTGTGCTCGACGACGATGACGAGCGGCGCGTGTGACACCGCCAGCGACACCGCTTCATCGATCGATCGCGCGACGACAGCCCGATGCCCGTCCGCAGCGAAGGCCTGCGCCATCCCTTCGAGCAGCCCGTCGTCCGAGCCCAGGAGGAGAGTGGTCGCCATCGATTACCCCCGGTTCCGTGCCTGGGCGCTCGCCGCCAGCGCTTCCACGCGACCGCGATCGACGCCCTCCACTTCAACCACCTTCGAGCGGGACGTGACGCCTGCCACGATGCGCACCTGCCGGCGCGCAACGCGCAGAAGCTCGGCCACGAGCTCGATGAGCGCCTCGTTCGCCGCACCGTCGACGGGTGGCGCCTGCAATCGAACCTTCAACGCCCCGCCGATCGTTCCGCACGTTTCGCTCCGCGACGCGCGCGGCTGAACCCGCACCGGGAACCGTACCGTCCCCCGGCGTTCGTCCACGGTGACCTGCATCACAGAGCGCTCAACACGAATCCCGAGACAATCCACACCAGGAAGTAGGCGACGATCGGCGTAATGTCGATGATCCCAATCGGCGGCACGACGCGGCGCAGCGGGCGAAGCACCGGCTCCGTGAGCACGTACGCCCACCGCACCCAGCGCGACGTCGGTGACACGCTCACCCACGAAAGAATAACGCGTACGATCAGCGCGAGCTGAAAAATTCCGACGGCCCACGACACCAGCACACGCGTGATACCGCGACCGCCGCTCATCGCCGTCGCCGCCGCGAGCACCGCGAGCTGATTCCGCACGAACCCCAGCGCGATCAGCACGAGAATCCCCGAGAGAACAACTGCGCCGAGGGCCCACCACGGCGCGGTGGCGGGAAGTCCGCCGCGGCGTACGACGCGCCGCTCGATCGGCGCAAGCAGCGGATCGACCGTCCGGCGAAAGAACCGCGCGACACCACTGAATGGGCTGACGCGCCTCGTGCGGACCGCCCAGTCCACGACACAGACGGCCGTCGCCGCCCCCGCGACGCCGAGAAACACCACCCGCAGGACTTCGATGGCAATGCCGAGGGAGTCGATCAGCGCGGACATCGGCGAATAGTGTTCCGCGGCCGTGGCCCCAGCAAGCGCCGCGCGTGAGACCGACGCACGTCATCACACACACGCGCGCGTGTCCGCACGCGCGCGTATGAGACACAGCGCTCTTCCCGGAGACGCCCATGCTATACATTCGTCTAGCTCGTGACGCCCGGAACGGCCGCCGCCGTGGAGGACTGCCTTGACCGAGTACCTCAACTCATGACGTTCCTCGTCACCGGTGGCGCGGGGTTCATCGGGTCTGCAGTCGTGCGGAAGCTCCTCTCGGAGGGCGGTCACGGCCAGCGCACCGTCGTCAACATCGATAAGCTCACGTACGCAGGGAACCTCGACTCGCTCGCCGACGTTGCGGGTCATCCGAGCTACCGGTTCGAGCGGGTCGACGTGTGTGATGCGGACGCAATGCGTCGGATCTTCGCCCGCTACGCGCCCGACGTCGTCCTCCATCTCGCCGCCGAGTCGCACGTGGACCGGTCCATCGACGCGCCGGGCGACTTCGTCCAGACGAACGTGGTCGGCACGTTCGTCATGCTCACGGAGGCGCGCCGATACTGGGCATCGCTTCCTCCGGAGCGCGCGGAGCGCTTTCGCTTCATCCACGTATCGACCGATGAGGTGTACGGATCCCTCGGCGCCGAGGGACGATTCACCGAACACTCTCCATACGACCCGAGCTCGCCGTACTCGGCGAGCAAAGCGGCCGCGGACCATCTCGCGCGCGCGTGGCAGCGAACGTATGGCGTCCCGGTGATCGTGACGAACTGCTCGAACAATTACGGTCCGTATCAGTTTCCCGAGAAGCTCATCCCGCTCACGATCCTCAATGCGCTCGAGGGGAAACCGATCGGCGTGTACGGGCGCGGCGAGAACGTGCGAGACTGGCTATACGTGAACGACCACGCGGATGCCTTGCTGGCGGTGGCAGCGCGAGGCCGGATAGGGCACACGTATCTCGTGAGTGGCGGGGACGAGCGGCGAAACATCGACGTGGTGCACGCGATCTGCGACCTCGTGGATGACGCGTGTCCCGGTGGCCTGGAACCTCGGCGCCACTTGATCCGCTTCATCGCGGATCGTCCCGGCCACGATCTGCGGTACGCGGTCGACGCGTCGAAGCTCCGGCGCGAGCTCGGGTGGCGTCCGACGCAGTCCTTCGAGTCGGGACTCCGCGCGACGGTGCGGTGGTACCTGGAGCATCGAACGTGGTGGGAGCGTGTCCGCAGCGGCGTCTATCGTGGCGAGCGGCTTGGCCTCGGAGCGACGACATGAAGGGGATCATTCTGGCAGGCGGAACGGGCACGCGGCTCTATCCTGTCACGCACGTCGTCAGCAAGCAGCTGCTCCCCGTGTTCGACAAGCCGATGATCTATTACCCCCTGTCCACGCTGATGCTGGCGGGGATTCGGGACATCCTCGTGATCTCTACGCCGCAGGACCTGCCGCGGTTCGCGCAGCTCCTCGGTGACGGCACGCGGTGGGGACTCGCGTTCTCGTACGCTGAGCAGGCGGTGCCGAACGGGCTCGCGCAGGCATTCGTGATCGGACGCGAGTTCGTGGGATCCGAGGCGGTCGCGCTCGTGCTCGGCGACAACATCTTCTACGGGGCGGCCCTGTCGTCGACGCTGCAGGCAGCCGCGCGCCGCCGACGGGGTGCGACGGTGTTCGGCTATCACGTCAACGACCCCGGGCGCTACGGCGTCGCGGAGCTCGACGAGAACGGGAAAGTCATCGGTATCGAGGAAAAGCCCAAACGCCCCAAATCGCCGTACGCGATTACCGGCCTGTACTTCTACGACAACCAGGTCCTCGACATCGCGGCCGGACTCCGCCCGTCCGCGCGCGGCGAATACGAGATTACCGATGTGAACGGTGAGTATCTGCGGCGCGGCGAGTTGCAGATGGAGCTGCTCGGCCGCGGCGTCGCGTGGCTCGACACGGGCACGCACGACGCACTGCACGACGCGTCGGCGTTCATCGCGACGATCGAGAAGCGGCAGGGCTTGAAGATCGCGTGCCCCGAAGAAATCGCGTGGCGGTCCGGCTTCATCGATGACGAGCAGCTGCTTCGTCTCGTCGCCCCGTTGCGCAGCTCCCAGTACGGAGCGTACCTCGCGGCCCTGGTTCAGGACGACCGCCGTTCGATCCCGCCGGCGCCGCGGTCGCTGCCGACCAGCGGTGCCACTGGCTAGCTCCTTGCCGAGGAGCGTCGGTCGACCTCATCCGGAGCCTGCACGGCGCGCTACGTGTGGGACCTCGGACCGAACCAGCGCGTGACCGCGAACGAATCGTGGCAGTCGCACGGCGGGTGTTGGCCCGGCGCCGCAACATTTCGCGACTTCGTCTTGGTCGCATGGGACAGCCGAGATCCACCGCCGTGAACCCTGTACCCGCCCTTCTTGCCTATCGTTGTTGGCTATGACATCCGGCACACCGCTCCTCGTGGACGACATTACCGAGCAAGACAGCGCCGATTTGCCGCCTGTCGTGGCAGCCGCCCCGCGCCCTGCGCTTGCGGGTCGCTGGCTTCGGGTAGTCACACTTCTCGTGCTCTCGGCGGCGATCACCCTTACGATGCAGGTGTGGGTAGGCGGATCCACGATCTACTCACCCGAGCTGCAGGAGCGCCGGGCGCGACTGCACGACATGATCCTTCACAATCGCGCGCAGTCTCCGCACGAGACGGCTACGCTGAGTGTGAACTCGACGAACATACGCGTCGGAGCAGTCTACCTGGCCGAGGGCATCCATCGGGCCACCGGCATGTCCGTCCTGCGGGCGTATCGCCTCATCGACACGGTGGCGCTGTTTATCGCGTTGCCTCTCGTCTTCTGGCTCTACCGGCGCGTGAGCAGCCGCGAGCACGCGTTGCTGGCCATGCTGTACGTGGGGGCGATCCTGCCGCTCACGTACTACCTGTTCTACTTCCATCCGTGGGACCGGCCGATGCTGGTCCTGTGGATCCTCATGATCGCGTGCATTCGCGACGATCGGCCACTGGTTCTCGCCGCGTTGCTCGCGGTCAGTATCGTCGTGAAATTCGACGCCTTGTTCCTGCCGGGTCTCTATTTCCTCGTGTACGCGCGGCGCGACAACCTCGTGAACGTAGCGGGGCGCACCGCCGGCCTGTTTGCGGTGACCTTCGGTACGTATACCGCGCTCCGGTTGATCTTTCCGGGCGGAAGCGCGGTTGGCGACACGCTGTGGCAGATCAAGACCAACTTCGCGCATATGGCGGAGTTCAATGTCGGCTACCCGCCGATGCTCGGGTTAGCGCTTCCGGTGCTTCTCGCCCTCATCGGGTGGCGTCACGCTGATCGCTTCGCGCGCGCGTCAGCGGTGTTCGCCGCCGGACTCGCCTGCATCTATTTCGTCAATTCCAACTTCGTGGAGCTGCGCGCCGAAATGCCGGTGTTGCTCCTCATCCTTCCGGCGGCGCTCGCTGGGCTGCGCGTCCTGTTGCCCTCACCGACGCTGGTGGCGGCTCGCGCCGATGCGCGGGTGTGAGCCGAGACCGAATCGGCGGATCGCGAGTGCGGTCACTGCGCCGCCGGCCAGCGTGACGGCCGCGACGCACCAGTCCGGCCACTGGGGCCGGGGTGTCGCCGCTACCATGGGCACGAGCGCGAGTGCCCCGAGGACGACCGCCGCGACGCCGAGGTGGAGCGTGACGACGGCCGATCGCGCGCGTGCCGCGGTGGATGGCTGCCTGATCTCGCCAGCCCATCCCGTCCAGTATCCGACCGGAAAGCAGAACGCCGCGACCCAGAGGGCGGTCAGCGCCCACACGGGTGTGCGATTCGCGATCGACGGCGGGGTGAGGAACGCCCAGCCGATCGTCGGTGCGAGCGGGAGCGCCGCCGCGGCCGCCGCCGGGCCGTCACGGGACACGTGGAGGGTGCCGTCGCGGATGCCCGCCCGTAGATGGAGCGTGTCGGCCGCCGCCGGGGACTCGCCGGTGCGGCCGCGCAGCCTAACGACGGGCGACCGCAACCGCGCATCGGCAGCGCGAAGCCGGAGCGAGAACGTCAACACATGACCGCTCTGCGCGAGGCGAAACGCTTCGGTCCCGGGGTGCGACAGCCGCGCGATGGGACCGACGTCGTCGGGAATCACACCGGGCGCCACCGCGACCGCGATGTCGATCGCACGCGAGTTCAACGCGGTGAGCACCGGTACGGGGTTCTCGAGACGTCCGAGCGGGATGGGTATGCCGTTGATGGCGACGTGAACCACCGCGGACCCGAACTCGCCGACGCTGCCGCGCTGACCGTAGTAGTCGCCCGGCGGCGTCGACGGGCGAGTGAGCAGCCCCGTCATGCCTAACGTCACGACCCACGCCAGTGCGCCGCCGACGGCGAGCCCGCGAGCGACCGAGGCCCGCGGGGAGAGCCAACTCCGCGCGCGGCTCGCGAGCCAGAGTCCGATGGCGCCGCCCAGCGTATTGGTGAGGACGTCGCGCACCGCGGAGGCGCGGCCCGGAATGATCCACGCCTGCGCGATCTCGATGCCGCTGCTCATGAACGCGAGCCCGACCAACGCCGGGAATACTCGCGGCGCCAACAGACCGAGGCCGACACCGGCGGGCAGGAACAACAGAATGTTGACGACCGCGTCCGCGCCGGCGAGCGAGCTGCACGTCAGGCACCACGGGCTGCTCGTCCGTGGTGTTCCGCCGACAGGCGTGAGCGTGGCGACGACGATCGCGGCGAGCCCGGCGACTGTCACGACGACGCCGGCCAGTCGGCGAGGTGTCATGCCGCGCACCATCGTGACGCCATGCACCAGCGAGACGTCAGGCCAGCGCGGTTGCACGCACGGATCGGTCGCCGTATTCTGCCAGTCCTCACGTGTTGCCGTCCCGGTGCGTTCGCAACCTGCCGCGCACTACAGCCCGCCGCAAAGATGATCCCTCGGCATCACTCACTCAATGCTCGGCGTCGGCCGTTCGCCCGGCGGGCAACCGCGGCGTGCCCGGCCACCGGTCGGGCGGCCTCGCGCTTCCACGTCACCGCGTGACCGACCCGCTGGACGCGCGAGCACCCCGGAAGCTTCGTGTAGCCCTTCTCGTCGACGGACTCGAGCAACCACAGTGGGTGCGAGTCGCCCTCGAAGAGATCGAGCGGGGCGGGGACGCCGAGATCGTCCTTCTCATTCGCGACGCGACGCCGCCCACACCGTCGTCCGGGAAGCTGCGGACCTACGTGCGAAACCGGCGCGTGCTCCTCTACTCCCTGTATCGCCGGCTCGACAGCCGGCGCTTCAAGCTCGACGTCGATCCGTTCGCGCCGACCGAGATCGCGCCGATGTACCCGAATGTGCCCGTGCTCGATGTCCGGCCACGCCGCACGAAGCACTCGGATTTCTTCGAGGAGTCGGACCTCGAGTCGATTCGGCGGTACGACCTCGACGTCGCGATCCGGCTGGGTTTCCGAATCCTGCGTGGCGGTATCCTCGGGGTTGCACGCTACGGCGTGTGGTCGTACCACCACGGTGACAACAACGTCAATCGTGGCGGGCCCGCAGGTTTCTGGGAAGTCATGGAAGGGCACCCGGTCACGGGCTCGATACTGCAGGTCCTGAGCGAGGACCTCGACGGCGGGCGCGTGCTGTACCGATCGTACTCCAGCACGGACCGCGTGTCCGTCGGCCGGAACCTGCAGAACTACTACTGGAAGACGTCACGGTTCCTCGCGCGCGCGCTTCGCGTGCTGCGCGCCGACCTGGAACGCGGCATCGATCCCACGACGGCGCACTCCCAACCCGTTGCTGCCTACAGTCAGCGGCTCTACACGACGCCGGGCAATATCGAGATGGCGCGGCTCATGACGCGCCTCGCCGGCCGTCTCGTTCGCAGCAAGGCGCGCGATCTCCTTCAGCGCGAGCAGTGGTGCCTTGCCTACCGGCGGTCTCGTGTCTCTGACACGGCAACGTCGCTCCCTGACCTCACGATGTTCCGCTTCAACTTGATCGAGCCGCCAAGCGATCGGTTCTGGGCGGATCCGTTTCCGGTGACCGTCGACGGCCGCCAGATCATCCTCTTCGAGGAGTTCATTTTCGCGCAGGG
>DASURJ010000783.1:0-2962 GCA_036280115.1 Gemmatimonadaceae bacterium | reverse complement strand
CGGTCGGCCGAGCCGACCACGTGCCGCGCCTCGGTATCCCGCGTCCAGGAGGCTTCATGTCGCACGCTGTCGCATGGATTCGCCGCAGCAGGTCGCAGCTGTTCGCGCTCGTGGTCGCAACGATGGTCGGCGCGCCACTCGGCGCGCAGGTCAACGTCGCCGAGGGCAAGCCGGTGACGCTCGAGGGGACGTTCGGCGTCCTCCGGCCCGGGAGCCCGTGGGAGCCGCCGATCGCGCCGGCCGACCCCGGGTCCGCCGTCGTCGACGGCGTGTTCCGCCCCGAGGGCACCACGTGGACCGACCACACCCTGTGGTGGGACGCGATGGCGGCCGGGTCGGAGAACAACGGGATCATCATCGACTTCGGCTCGGTGTTCGACATCTCCCAGGTCACGCTGCAGGCGGACGACAACGACTACTACCCGCTCGAATACCGCGTCGGCCCGAGCGACCCGTGGACTTACCTCGGCTCCTTCGGCCCCGCCGGCTCGTTCGGCATGGTCACGCGCGGACCGTTCAACGTGTCGTTCACGGCCAGCCAGGTGCGCCTGAGCGGCGCGAGCGGGGACGCGTACTACGCGATCTCCGAGTTCCAGGCGATCACGGCCACCCCGGAGCCCGCCTCGCTGGCGCTCCTCGCCACGGGGCTCGTCGGCCTGGGTGCCGCCGCGCGCCGTCGGCGCAATGTGAAAGAGATGTAAGCAGGCGGTGGGAAAATGAAGCGGCTCGCGTGAACTCACGCGAGCCGCTTTGCCTTGTCGTAGTCGGGCAGCACGATGTCGTCCCGCAGCGCCCGGCCGATCGCGATGTCGGCAACGAACGGCACTCCCATCAATCGCGTGACCTGGTTGCGGAAGAAGATGCCGGCCGGCGTCCTCGGTGCGAACGACGAGGCGAACTTCGCCGCCGACGCCTGCTTCTTCTTCACGAACGGCATCAGTCGCTCCTCGTAGCGCGCGAATGCCGCCGCCACGTCGCCTCCACAACTGTTCAGCTCACCCGCGAGCACGTACGCCTCGGCCATCGCCAGGCCCGTCCCTTCGCCGGCCATCAGGGAGACGCAGGCCGCCGCGTCGCCGACGAGCGCGACGCGACCCTTCGTCCAGCGACGCAGGTGGATCTGGCTCACGCTGTCGAAGTAGATGTCAGAGGCACGCTCGAGCTCTTCCGCGATCCGTGGCCATTCCCAGCCGGCGCCGTGGAACACGTGTTGGATCTGCGACTTCGGCGCCCTGGATTCGGGGCTCATGTACTCGTCCCGGAAGACGAACAGGAAGAGCGTCCGGTCGTCGCGCATCGAGAACCGCGAGATCTGCCGGCCGGGGAGGCTGTGGCTCATGAACACCAGCTCGTCGCGCGGCCGGTAGCCGACGGCCTCGAACGCGGCCACGTGATAGCCGAGCGAGGTCTCGAACTCCGACTCGGGCCCGAACGCCAGGTGGCGGACGCGCGAATGCAGGCCGTCGGCGCCGATGACGAGATCGGCCTCCCGCGCGGCTGCGTGATCGAAGCGAACGCGCACCCCGCTTCCGCTCTCCTCGACCCCGGCGACGGAATCGCCGAAGATCGTATCGACCTTTCCCTCGAGGGTGCGGAAGATCGTCGCCGAGATGTCCGATCGCCGTACGCTCGTGAAGCGATCGCTGGTCAGCCGGTGGAAGACGTCGACGTCGAAGCCGCCACGCTTGCGACCTTGTCGATCGACGAAGCGGACCTCGCGGACCTGGTAGCCGACCGCGCGGATCGCATCGATGACTCCCATCCGCTCGGCGATGTCGTATCCGACGCCCCAGAAGTCGACGATGTAGCCGGCGGTGCGAAGCTGCGGCGCCTGCTCCACGAGCACGACGTCGTGACCTGCCTCGTTCAGCCAGAAGGCGAGCGTCGGCCCGGCGACGCCGATGCCGTTGATGACGATGCGCATTGGTTCACCTCACGATCACGGTAACGACCCTGCACCCTCCCTACCGCCACCCCAGCGCCGGCGCCACGTACTTGAGGATCGCCTCCAGCACGTGCGCGTTGTACTCCACGCCGAGCGTGTTCGGCACCGTCAGCAGCAGCGTGTCCGCCTCAGCGATCGCTTCGTCCCCTCGCAGCTGCTCGACCAGCACGTCCGGCTCGGCCGCATACGACCGGCCGAACACGGCGCGCATGTTGTCGATGAATCCCACCTGGTCGCTGCTCGAATCGCGACCGAAATAGAGGTGGTCGCGCTCATCGACGAGCGCGAAGATCGACCGCGACACCGAGACGCGCGGCTCGCGCGCATGGCCCGCCTCCTTCCACGCCTGCCGGTATGCGCGGATCTGGCGCGCCTGCTGCACGTGGAACGCCTCGCCTGTCTCGTCGGCCTTGAGGGTGGAGCTCTGGAGGTTCATGCCGAGCTTCGCGGCCCATACCGATGTCGCGTTGCTCGCCGAACCCCACCAGATCCGGTCGCGCAGCCCCGGTGAGTGCGGCTCGAGCCGCAGCAGGCCGGGCGGGTTGGGGAACATCGGGCGCGGGTTGGGCTGGGCGAATCCCTCGCCGCCCAGCAGCTCGAGAAACTTCTCCGCGTTGCGGCGGCCGAGGTCCGCGTCGGTGCCGCCGTCGGGCGGCACGTAACCGAAGTATCGCCAGCCGTCGATCACCTGCTCCGGCGAGCCGCGGCTGATCCCGAGCTGGAGCCGGCCGTCGCTGATCAGGTCGGCGGCGCCCGCGTCCTCCACCATATAGAAGGGGTTCTCGTAGCGCATGTCGATCACGGCGGTGCCGATCTCGATGCGCTTCGTCCGCGCGCCCACCGCGGCGAGCAGGGGGAAGGGGGACGCGAGCTGCTGGGCGAAGTGATGGACGCGGAAGTACGCGCCGTCCGCGCCGAGCTCCTCGGCGGCGACCGCGAGCTCGATGGACTGCTGGAGCACGTCGCGCGCGGACCGCGCGGCCGACTGGCGCGACGGGTTCCAGTGGCCGAAGGAGA
>DASURJ010000782.1:0-9274 GCA_036280115.1 Gemmatimonadaceae bacterium | reverse complement strand
CGAAACGATGATATTCGCATCTGACCCCGATTTCAGCGCGCCGCTTCCATCCGCTCCAGCGAGGGCGGGGCCGAGTTGTGCGAGCGCGTCCATGGGTCGGCGGAACGGGATTCGGGCGGTTGGGCAACGTTGCGTACGATGCGAGGCCGACGACGCCCCGACTAATTAGATGACGGGACGACGCTTGACGAGTTACCTCGTCGACGCGACGGTTGAGGCATGTTGGTCGACGCCGTCATCCTCGGCGGCGGTCCCGCCGGGGCGGCCGCGGCCCGATTGCTCGCCGCCCGGGGCCACGCGGTCGTGGTGCTCGCGCGCATCCCCGCACGCCCGGCCCTGGCCGAGTCGCTGCCGCCAAGTGTGGGCAAGCTGCTGGATCGCATCGGTGTGCGCGGCGCGATCGACGCCGCCGGCTTCGTTCGCGCCACCGGGAATACGGTCTGGTGGGGCACACGTGACCCGCGAGTCGAGCGGTTCGGAGGTGAGGGCGCGGGCTGGCAGATAACGCGCGACGTGTTCGACCGGGTCATGCTCGACCAGGCAGCGGCGGCCGGCGCCCGCGTCATTCGCCGCGCGGTCGTTCGCGGCGTTAGGCTCGGCGAAGGCGGCGGGAGCGCACATGCCGTCGACTACCAGGTTGGCGCTCGGCCGGCGTCGATCTCGTGCCGGTGGGTGCTCGATTGCACGGGGCGAGCTGGACTGGTCGCGCGGCAGGGTTGGCGGCGCCCCGATCCCGCCGGGCGGACGCTCGCGCTGGTCGGCGTGTGGGATCGGCCTGGCGGTTGGTCGATGCTTCCCGATGTCACGCACACGCTCGTCGAGAGCTATGACGGCGGCTGGGCGTGGTCGGTGCCGGCGTCGGCCAGTCGCCGATACGTGACGGTCATGGTAGACCCGGCGCTCACATCGGTGCGAACGCAGGACGGCTCCGCCGGGCTCACAACTATCTATAAGGGCGAGCTGGCGAGGGCGACGCGGCTCGCCGAGCTCACCCGCTCGGGGCGCGTCCGACTGACCAGGCCGGCGTTCGCGCGCGACGCGTCGTCCTACTCGGCGGGGCGGTTCGGCGACGACGGCGTGCTCCTCGTCGGGGACGCGGGGTCATTCGTCGATCCGCTGTCGTCGTTCGGGATCAAGAAAGCGCTGTCGTCCGCATGGCTGGCGTCGGTGGCCGTGCATACCGCAATCTCGGAAGAGACGATGGGCCGGCATGCCCTCGACCTGTTCGAGCAGCGGGAGCGGGCAATGTCCGATGGGCTGCGCCGGAGGTTCGCCGACCTGTCGCGAGTCGCTGTGGGCACGCCAGTTACTGAGGCAGAGTTCTGGCGTACCCGCGCCGAGGTCGAGGTGGCGGACGACGGCGAGCCTGACGTCGCCGCGCTGCGGCAGGACCCCGATGTCGTGGCGGCGTTCAACGACATGCGTCGGCGATCATCCGTCGTATTGCGGCCATCTCCGGTCCTGCGGCGCGTCGAGCGGCCGACGGTTCGCGCCGATCGCGTCGCGCTCGAGGAGCATCTCGTCGTTCCCGCATTCCGCGACGGCGTGCGATACCTCCGCAGCATCGACCTCGTGACGATCGTCGCGCTCGCCGCAGACCACGAGCAGGTTCCCGACCTGTACGACGCGTACACGCGGGCCGCCGGACCGGCTGCGCTCCCCGATTTCCTCGGTGCGCTGTCGGTGCTCGTGGGGAAGCGGATGCTCGATCTCGCTTGACGGGCTTCGACGCGTCCCGTATAACCTCTCGACCTTCTCGCGCTGCGCTGTGACGAAGCGATGGAGGCCGTCGACGCCAAAGGCAGAGGTCATGACTCGCTCGTTATCGCTCGTCCTGTTGTGCGCACTCACCACGAGCGCGTCCGCCCAGGCGACTCCCGGCGCGGCACCGGCGCGGCCGGGTCAACGATCGGAGCCCGCGCGCAAGGATACGACGCCAGGGTTCGTGATCCGCGATCAAGCCGTCATCGCGAACTGCGCCGGGTGCCACGTGCGTGATTCCGCGGGGCACATGGAGCGCCTCTCCTATATGCGCAAGACGCCCGAAGGATGGGAGAGCTCCATCCGGCGCATGGTCGTGCTGCAGGACGTGCGTCTCGATCCGGCCGTCGCGCGCGCGATCAACAAGTACTTCTCCAATCACCAGGGCCTCGCGCCCGCCGAAGCCAAGCCCGCTCGGTTCGAAGCCGAGCGGCGGATGATCGACCATCAGTATACGGCGGATGCGCGGACGGAGCGGACGTGCCGTGCGTGCCACTCGTTAGGGCGGGTGATGTCGCAGCGGCGCACGCGGGATGAGTGGGAGCTGTTGATGGCGACCCATCGAGCGTATTACCCGCTCGTCGATTTCCAGGCGTTCCGTCGCGGTGGTCCGCCGCCGCCGGACAGTGCGGGCGCCCCGCACCCGATGGACGTGGCCGTGACGCACCTGGCGCGCGCGTTCCCACTACGGACGCCGGACTGGGCGGCGTGGTCGGCGACCATGCGTCCGGCGCGTATCGAAGGCGAATGGGTGCTCTCCGGCAACGAGCCTGGCCGCGGCCCATTCTCGGGCCGACTCACGATCACGAAGTCGGGAACCGCCGACGACGAGTTCACCACGCGCGCGGCCTATCGGTACGCGAGGGGCGGGAGCGTGGTCACGCGTGAAGGACGCGCGATCGTGTATACCGGGTTCCAGTGGCGCGGGCGCTCGAGTGTGTCCGGCACACCGGCGGACAGTGCGTGGCGCGAGGTGATGTTCGTGGAGCCCGGTTGGCAGGAAATGTCGGGGCGGTGGTTCAGGGGCGGCTACGACGAGTTCGGCATGGATGTCTCGATGAGGAGACTCACCGCCGGTCCGGTGCTCGCGTCGGTGTATCCGCGCGCGTTGCGCGCCGGCGTGCGGAACCAGCAGGTGACGGTGACGGGCGCGAATCTACCGAATGAGGCGCAAGCGGCTCACGTGGACTTCGGGCCGGGCGTTCGGGTGGAGCAGATCGTGCGCGCCGATCCGGACTCGCTGGTCGTTCGAGTCGCTGTGGATTCAACGGCGTCCGTCGGCGCGCGCGACCTCTTTCTCGCGGGCGCGGCGTTACGAGGCGCTGCCGTCGTCTACGACAAGGTGGCTCGCATCAAGGTGACGCCGCTCGCGGGAATGGCGCGGGTCGGCGGTGCCGCTTACCCAAAGCAATATCAGCAGTTCGAGGCGGTCGCCTATCACCACGGTGCGGACGCGAAGCCGGATACCGAGGACGACATCGAGATCGGCCCGGTTGACGTTTCGTGGAGCCTCGAGGAATACGGGGTGACGTTCGACGACGACGACGTGAAGTTCGTCGGCCGCATCGATCAGCGTGGGCTGTTCACGCCGAACCTCGACGGTCCGAACCGTCAGCGCAGCGGGAACCGGAACAACATTGGCGACGTGTGGGTGGTCGCCACGTATCAGCCTGACGAGAACGGGAACGGCGACGGCGGTCGGCCGCTCAAGGCGCGTGCGCATCTCCTCGTGACCGTTCCGCTCTACCTGCGGTGGGAGCCGTGGAAGGGCGAGCCATGACGTTGCTCCGGCGGGGGGAGTACCACGCGTTCGAGGCCGACGGCGCGCCGTACGTGTACCTCGTGCCGTCGGCGGCCGTGTTCAGGCTCGACGACGCGTCGACGGCGGTGCTCGACGCGCTCGGCGACCGGGACGTGGAGCCTAACGAGCTCCTGCGCGGCCTGAGTGACCGGTTCCCGGCTGCGGACGTCCGGGCGTCGGTCGAGGATCTGCTCACCGTGCGCGCCGTTCGCCTCGTCGAGCCGCCGGTGGAAGCGCCGGTACCGTCGCCACCACGCAAGCGGATCCCGCTCACGACGCTCGTCCTCAACGTCACGAGCAAGTGCAACCTGTCGTGCACGTATTGCTACGAGTACGGCGAGGACAAGATCGTCGAGGCGTCGCGAAAGCCGCGGTTCATGAACGAGGAAACGGCGCGGCAGAGCGTCGATTTCATGTTCGCCGAGGCGGGCGATTCGCCCACGGTCCACCTGACGTTCTTCGGGGGTGAGACGCTCCTCAACTTCAGGGTCCTCCGCTCGGCACTGGCGTACGCGCGGGAGCGTGCGGAATCGTTAGGCAAGACGGTGGATGCGAGCCTGACGACCAACGCGACGCTGCTCCGCGAAGAGATCATCGACTGGATCGTCGAGAACGATGTCGGCGTCACCGTGTCGATGGACGGCGGCAAGGAGCACCAGGACAGGTTCCGCGTCTTCAGTAACGGGATGGGGAGCTACGACATGGTGCTCCCCAACATCCGGATGCTCCTCGAGCGTCATCGGCGCCGTCCGGTGGGCGCTCGCGTTACCCTCACGAAACAGAACCTCGATGTGGAGGCGATCTACCGGCACCTCCGCGACGAGCTCGGGTTCTGGGAGGTCGGGTTCGCGCCGGTGACGACGTCGTGGCAGCGCGACTATGCGATCCAGGAGGACGGCTTCGAGGCGATGCTGGGCCAGTTCCAGCGGCTCGCGCACGAGTTTCTCCAGTACGCGCTTGCCGGGCGCCATCACGGATTTTCGAACGTGCGCGACACGCTCGAGGAGATCCACAAGGGAATGAGCAAGGCGTATCCGTGCGGCGCGGGGCTCGGGCTCATGGGCGTCGCGACCGATGGGGACGTGGCACTCTGTCATCGGTTCGCGGGCTCCGACAGCCATCGCCTCGGGTCGGTGACGGAGGGGATCGACAGAACGAAGCAGGACGATTTTCTGACGCGCCATCACATCGCGAACAAGACGGACTGCTCGACCTGCTGGGCGCGCCCGTTGTGCGCCGGCGGGTGCTATCACGAGGCGCACACGCGGTACGGTTCCACGGAGCGCCCGAACCTGCATTACTGCGAGTGGATCCGGCGCTGGACCGACACCTGCCTGCGCGTCTACGGGACGCTGGCGGAGCGGAGGCCGGAGTACCTGCGGCAGTTCGACGCCTGACGACCTGGAGACCACTACGTGCGACACCTGACGCCGATCAATCGCAAGGCCCGTCACATCGCGGAGACGACCGAGCAGGACGTCGTCGCGCTGCAGGGAGGCACCGGCGGTCCGCCAACCGGGCCACACATCCCGCTCGGCTGCTCGTTCGTGTTCTCGCCGGGGTGGGAGACCGACTCGAGCGGCGGAACGGCGGGGCTCTGCCAACCGGTGGAGCGCGACCTGTTCGACTGTCACATCACGTGCTTCTGGCCCGCGCACGTGCCGGACCTGTACAACTACGCGCCCGACTGGACGGCGAAGTGCGCGTCGGCGCAAAAGGATTGGCGGAAGATCGACCTGATCTTCCCATGACGGCGGACAGCGGAAACGGCGCAAGACCGCTCGAGGGCGCAGGGCTCGGCGCCGTTCGCGCCGTCCACGCCTTTCGCTCCTTGGCCCCGTGGGTCGTGTTCGGGATGATGTTGTTGCCCGCGGCCGAGTTGGGCGGCCAGAGCGGCGGGAGCGGGACCATCTACGTCGGCACGTACAACAAGAACATCCTCGTCGTCAACGAGTCGAACCTCAAGGTCATCGACTCGATCCCCGTGTCGGTCGGGATCCCGACGAGCATGATTCTCTCGGCGGATCGCAAGCGCTTCTACGTGCTCGACCCGCAGTTCGAGAACGTCGAAGTCATCGACATCGCGACGCGGAAGGCCGTCGACAAGTTCACGCTCTCGTCAGGCAACACGCGCGTTCGCCTGTGGGGCATCAATGTGGATCCGCGCGAGCGGTTCGCCGTGGTGCTCGTGAAAACGTACACGAAGAAGCTCGACCGCTTCGAGGTCGGGAAGCCGACGCTGCTTCGGTACGACCTGGCGAAGAAGACGGTCACTGACACCATCCCGTGGCCCAAGGGAGAGGAGCGCGACGGGGCGCAGATCATCTTCTCGCCCGATGGGGAGCTCATGTACTTCTTCACGACGGACGACGTGCTCGTGTACAGCACCGATTCCCTCAAGCAGGTGGATCGGTGGGAGCTCTCGCGGACGCTGTTCGAGGAAGGCATGGGACGTCTCAACTTCTTCTTCCCGAACGACATCTACGAGGAGCCCGGCTTCTACACGGGCCTCTTCCGGATCACCGATCCGGTGAACCGTCGCACGCTCATGGGCGTTGCGCGCGTGGATCTCGTGAAGCGGACCGTGGACTTCTACACGTTAGGCCCGAGCGAGCCGGTGAACTTCCGCCTCGCGCCCGGCCGCCGGCGCGCGTACGGACTTCGCCAGCAGGTGGGCCGGTACGAGTTCTGGACGTTCGACCTCGAGGGCAGGCGCGTCGCCCAGCGCACGGAGTTCCGCGGCCGCCCGCGCATGGGGCTGACCCCGAGCACGAGCGGGCGGCAGCTGTACATCCATACGGCCGGCCCTACGATCGACGTCTACGACGCGAACAGCTTCCGCCATCTGCGCACGGTCGACCTCGGAGCCGACATGACGGGACTTGTCATCATCCCACAGCTCAGGTGAAACAAGACCACGCTGGTAGCTGTTAGCTGGCACTGGTTGCTGCAGGGTGAACCGCTTTCAGGGCCGGTGGCGTCCCGAGCGGCTCTTTACCCTGCAGCAACCAGTTCCAGCTAACAGCTACCAGCGTCTCTTGCAGTCATGATAGATACTGACCTTCGCCGATTGGTCGGATACGTCGCGCCCTACTGGCGGCGGCTCGTCCTGGTGCTCGCGCTCTCCCTCATCAGCACGGGACTGTCGCTCCTTCTGCCGTACCTCGTGCGAGCGCTCGTGGACCGCGCGCTCCTGGGACGCGACGCCGCGGCACTCGTGCGCATCGTGCTCGCGTTCGCGGGGCTCACGCTCGCGAGCTTCGCGCTCAACGTCGTGAGCGGGCTTCGGTACACGCGGGTGTCCGCGGACATCCTTTTCGACATGCGGCTCGCCCTGTTCCGGCACCTCCAGCGGCTGTCGCCGCGGTTCTACGCCGGGATGCCGCTCGGGCAGATCGCGTCGCGCATCAACAGCGACATCGGCGAGATCCAGCGCGTCGCCGCGGAGATCGCACTCGCGTGGATCGGCAACGTCGTCTTCCTCGCCGGGGCGGTCGCGATTCTCATCTACCTCGACCCGCTGTTGTTCGTGGTGAGTCTCGCCGTACTTCCGCTGTCACTGTTCGCGCTCATCCGGTACCGGCGCAGACTCGAGACCTCCATCGCGGGCGTGCGCGACCGGAGCGCCGACATCGGGACGTTCCTGATCGAAGCGCTCCAGGGCATGCGCCTCGTCGTGTCGCATAACGCGCAGGAGCGGGAAGCAGCGCGATTTCGCGAGAGGAACGACGGATTCGTGGACGCGCTGATGCGCATGCGGCGCCTCACGTATCTCTCCGGAGGGCTACCGGGGTTGCTGCTCGCCGTTGGGAGTGGACTCGTCTTCCTCGTGGGCGGCTGGCGGGTGATCGAAGGTACGATCACGATGGGCACGCTCGTCGCCTTCGTCGCGTACCAGATGAGACTCCTTGGGCCCGTGCAGGGGCTCATGGGACTCTACGCGAGTGTCGCCACGGCGCGCGTCTCCCTCCGGCGAGTGCACGAGATCCTCGACACGCCGCCGGAGGTGACCGAAGCCGCGAATCCGACGCCGCTCCCCGACGCGCGAGGCGAGATCGACCTGGAGGACGTGACCTTCACGTTCGACCGTGGCGCGCCCGTGCTCGATGGTGTCCACCTGACGATCGCCGCCGGGGAGTGTGTGGCGATCGTCGGCGCGAGCGGGGGCGGGAAGTCCACCATCGCCGACCTCCTCGTCAGGCAGCTCGACCCGAGCAGCGGCCGCATCCTGCTCGATGGCCACGACTTGCGGGACCTTCGGTTGTCCGACCTCCGCCACCAGATCGTCGTGGTGGATCAGGACCCGTTCATTTTCAACACGACGGTCGCCGAGAATATCCGGTACGCGAAGCCCGACGCACCCGCTGCGGACGTCGTGGCCGCTGCTCGCGCCGCGGGCCTGGGCGAGCTGCTCGACCGGTTGCCCCAGGGGATCGACACGCCGGTTGGCGAACGCGGGCGCGCGCTGTCAGCCGGTGAGCGCCAGCGCGTCGCGATCGCGCGCGCGTTTCTGGCCGACCCGGCGGTGCTCGTGCTCGACGAGGCGACTGGTGCGGTGGATCCCGCTATGGAGGCGCAGGTCGTGGCGGGATACGAGGCCGTCATGCGCGGGCGGACGACGATCGTCATCTCGCACCGCCTGGAGCCAGCGCGGCGCGCCGACCGCGTGATCGTGCTGCGGGGCGGGCGCGTCGTCGAGGATGGCGCTGCCGATGCCCTCGTGGCACGCGGTGGCGCGTTCGCGAAGCTGTTCGGCGTGCTCCAGCCGTCGGGGTGAGCACCGCGCGGTACACTCTCGACGATCCGCCGTTCGCTGGTCTCACGGGAGCCGACGTGCGCGTCGCGGTGATCGATAGCGGGATCCATCCCGCGAATCCGCACATCGGGGTGGCGGTTTCGGGGGTCCGCATTCACGCGGATGGCGCAGTCGACAATGACTTCGTCGATCGTATTGGGCACGGGACTGCGGTCGCGGCCGCGATCCTGGAGAAAGCGCCCGGGATCGAGCTCGTTGGCGTGCGGGTGTTCGACCGGACATTGGCGACGAGCGCCGACGTCCTGGCGCGGGCGATCTCATTGGCGGCCGTGAACGGGGCGCGCCTCATCAATTTGAGCCTCGGTACGCCGAACGCCGCGCGGGTGGCGGTACTCGGTGCAGCGGTCGACGAAGCCGTGTCCAGGGGCGCGCTCGTCGTCTCGGCCCGCGAGTGGGAGGGGACGATGTGGCTCCCGGGCTCGCTGCCTAACGTGGCAGGTGTGACGCTCGACCGGGCATGTGATCGGGACACTCTGGGTGTCGAGCTCGACGCACCGGCGCGCACCATACGCTTCGCCGCATCGGGGTATCCGCGCCCGATTCCGGGCGTGCCGGTCGAGCGCAACCTGTCGGGGATCTCGTTCGCGGTGGCCAACGTGACGGGCTTTCTCGCTCGCCTGCTGGAGGCAAACGGCGCGGTGCGTGACGTGACCCGGCTCGCTGAGGTGCTCGGCCAACGCGGGTAGTGGATCGCGTTGGCGCTCCGGATCGCGTGTCGTTCCGATTCCGTGCGAAGCGGGGAATCTTCGGTATCTCGATAGAGGGGTTCCCTCGCCGGCGACCGGTCGGCACTGCGACTTGACGGATGACGTGGAAACGACCGGATGAGGGGACGGCGTCCGGAACGGAGTCGGGCATCCAGAAGGCAAGGGCAAACGGATGAGGAGATGAGGGGA
>DASURJ010000781.1:0-5512 GCA_036280115.1 Gemmatimonadaceae bacterium | reverse complement strand
GCGAAGGGGATGTGGAGGTATTGCAGTCGTTGGGCGCACGCGATGGCTTCAAGGTCGAGGTCGTTCCGCCGGTTTCGCTGGGCGACGGACGTCCGATCTCATCGACAGCGATCCGTCGTGCCGTCGCCGGTGGCGACCTCGAGCGCGCGGAGTATGGGCTTGGTCGCCGGTACGCACTCGGCGGCCGCGTCGTCCGTGGTGCGTCGCGAGGCAAAGGACTCGGCTTTCCGACCATCAACGTCGCCCTGCCGAACCCCCGCAAGCTCCTGCCGCCCCAGGGTGTGTACGCGGTCCGCGTTCAGACCCCTGCCGGGGCGCACGGCGGAATGTTGAACCTCGGCCCGCGCCCGACCTTCGGGGACAACGTGGTCGGGATCGAGGCACACCTCTTCGACGCGAGTGGTGACTGGTACGACGCCTGGGTGCGAGTCGATTTCATCGCCAGGCTTCGCGACACCCGGAAGTTCGAGTCGGCCGAAGCTCTCGTCGAGCAGCTGCGACGGGACGAGCACGCAGCCAGGCACGCCCTGGAAACAACTCACTGATCGAGGGATCGATCAATGTCCGCTCGGGGCGTCCAAGTTGACTCCACCCGAGCCGTTCCCTAACCTTGAAAGCTCTCCGAACCACTCTTTCCCCCCGGTAGTCGAATGTCCAACCTGAAATACCGCCTGCTGGCAATCGCGGTCATGATCGTGCTGGCGGTCTGGCAGCTCTTCCCGCGCACCGTCGTCGAGCGCGTGAGACGCGGCGATCGCTACGTCTACGACACCACGACGCGCGTACCGCTCAAGCGCGGTCTCGACCTTCAGGGCGGCATGCACCTGTCGCTCGAGATCGATGAGGCCAAGCAGGCCGTCACCGACAAGTCGGAGGCGCTCGACCGGGCGCTCAAGGTCGTCCGCACACGTATCGACGAGTTCGGTGTATCCGAGCCCATCGTTCAGAAGAGTGGCAACGACCGGATCATCGTCGAGCTTCCGGGCATCGATGACGAAGCGCGCGCTATCGACGTGGTGCAGAAGTCGGCGTTCCTGCAATTCCAGATCACCGACGAGACGCGCGCCCTGGAAAGGGTGCTTCCTCGCCTCGACGCGATTATCCGCGAGAGCGGAGTCGCCGAGGCTCCTGTCGGGGGTGACACCGCCAAGCGTCCGGCTCAGAAGGGTCTTCAGGAGCTCTTTACGCCGGGCGGCGACTCGGCCGCGAAGGCGGGCGGCGACAGCGCCGCGACGGACACCGCCGCGAGCCTCACGACGGGCGGGCCGTTCTCGAAGCTCATCGCTGGCGGTGGCGACATGCCAGGCGAATACTTCGTCGCCGAGACCGACGTCCTGACGGTGCAGCACTACCTGGAGATGCCGGCGGTGCGGGCGGCGCTACCGCCCGGGAAGACCCTCCGGTGGGGATCGGACCCGGTGTCTCGAGGCGGGACGATGTTCCGTCCGCTCTACGTTGTAGACACGCGTCCGATCATCACGGGCGAGTACCTCACGGACGCCAAACCGAACCAGGTTCCCATCGAGGGAACGGTTGTCGAATTCACCCTGAATAACGAGGGTGGGCGCCGGTTCCGCGCCGAGACGGGCAAGCACGTCGGCGACTACATGGCGATCGTGCTCGACGACCGCGTCATGGGCAGGCCGCCCGTCATTCAGAGCGCGATCGGTACGCGTGGACAGATTACGATGGGGCAGGGTCGGTCGCTTCAGGAGGCACAGGACCTCGCGCTCGTGCTCCGCGCCGGCGCTCTGCCGGTGCCTCTCAAGGTTGCCGAGGTGCGGAAGATCGGTGCGAGCCTCGGTGAGGATGCGATTCGGCAAGGACTCCTCGCCGGTGTGCTGGGGCTCGCGCTCGTCATCCTGATCATGGTCGTTTACTACCGGTTCTCGGGCTTCCTCGCCGTCATGGGGCTCCTGTTCTACGGGCTCACCACGCTCGGGATTCTCGCAGGGTTCGATGCGACGCTCACGCTTCCGGGGCTTGCCGGGTTCGTATTGTCGATTGGTATGGCCGTCGACGCGAACTTCCTGATATTCGAGCGAATCCGCGAGGAGATGGTGCGAGGAAAGACCATCAGAACCGCGATCAACGAGGGCTTCGATCACGCGTGGAGCGCCATCGTCGACACGCACGTGACGACCGCGCTTACCGCGGCGATCCTCTACCAGTTCGGAACGGGCCCGGTTCGCGGGTTCGCCGTCGCGCTGCTCGCGGGGCTGGCCGCGTCGATGGTCAGCGCGATTTTCGTCGTCCGCACGCTGTTCCTGGTGTGGCTCCACCGCACGCGTGCCACTCAACCGCTGAGCATCTGATGCTGCGCATTCTTCACGACACCAAGATCGACTTCATCCGGCTCTGGCGGCAGGCCGCGATCGTCATGGCGATATTCATCTTGCCCGCGCTCGTGCTGATCCCCATCCGGGGCTTCAACTACAGCATCGAGTTCACGGGTGGGACGCTGATGCAGGTCGGTTTCAAGCAGCCGCCGGACGTCGCGCAAGTGCGTTCCGCCCTCTCGGAGGGCGGCGTCCCCGGCGTCGAGATCGCCCGGTTCGGCACCAACGAACTCGTGATCCGCGCCCAGGAAGCGTCGGCGGTGGAACAGCAGGCCAGGGGCGCCGAGAACGTGGCGACACAGATCCGCGCGACACTCGACAAACTCTACGGCGATGGCGGGTACGAGGTCGTTCGTACGGAAGCGGTCGGGCCCCGCGTCGGCGACGAGCTCCGTCGGCAGGCGACCATCGCGACACTCATCGCGTTCGGGCTGACGCTGATCTATCTGGCCTGGCGCTTCGAGTGGCGATTCGCGCTCGCAGCGGTCCTCGCTACCGTGCACGACATCATTGCGTCGCTCGCGTTCATGCAATACATGAACATCGAGATCTCGGTCTTCGTCGTCGGTGCGATCCTCACCGTGATCGGCTACTCGATGAACGACAAGGTCGTCGTGTTCGACCGTGTCCGCGAGAACCTACGACAAGCGCGAAAAGAACCGCTCTACGACCTCCTGAACCGCTCGGTCAACGAAACGTTGCCGAGAACGGTCATGACCGGATCCACCACGCTCGCCTGCTTGCTGGCGCTGCTGATCTTCGGCGGCGAAGTGATTCGCCCGTTCGCCTGGGTGCTGACCTTCGGCATCATCATCGGGACGTTCAGCTCCATCTACGTCGCGTCGCCACTGCTGCTCTGGACGGAGCGCAAGTGGCCACGCCGAGTGGGATCGCGGGACGCGGTCGGGCCTCGCTCACTCGGTACGACGTCCGTCCCCCGCGAGGCGCGCGCGCGTTCGCGCGAAGCCGAGCGCGCAGTCACGCGGTAGCCTGACGCGGAGCCGGGCCCGGTACCGGGCCCGGCTCCGCCCTTCCGCGACCCGTTGTTCGACAGCCACGCGCATCTGGCCGATCCTGCGTTCGACGGCGATCGCGCCGACGTGATCGCCCGTGCACGCGCCGCCGGCATTACCGGGATCATCTGCATCGGCGAGTCGTTAGCCGCCGCTGATCGCGGCGCGACGATCGCCGCCCGGCACCCCGGGCTCGTCGCATACACCGCCGGTGTCCACCCGCACGACGCGGTGTCGTTCGACGCCGCTCGCGACATCACCGCGATTCGCGACCACGTTCGCAACGGGGCCGTTGCCGTCGGCGAATGCGGGTTGGACTATCACTACGATCATTCGCCGCGCGAGAAGCAGCGGGACGCGTTTGCAGCGCAGCTGGATCTGGGGCGCGAGCTCGCGGTGCCCGTCGTCGTCCACACGCGCGAGGCGGAGGCGGATACCCGCGCCATGGTGGTCGAAGCGGGAAAAGCCGGCGTACGCGGCGTGCTCCATTGCTACACCGGGTCCCACGACCTCGCGACTGCGGCGCTCGATGTCGGCTGGTACGTGTCCTTCAGCGGCATTGTCACGTTCAAGAAATGGAATGATGATGCGCTCCTCAGGCTTGTGGCCGACGACCGGCTCCTCGTCGAATCCGACGCGCCGTATCTCGCGCCGGTTCCATTTCGCGGCCAGCGCAACGAGCCATCATTCATCCCACGAACGATCGAGCGCCTCGCAATCGCCCGCGAGTCTACACCCGGCGACATCGCGAGGGCGACAGCGGCGAACGCGCGCCATCTGTTCGGGCTGGCGACACCTGGAGCGCACTCGTAGAATCCGCGCGCACTGAGGTCAGCCGCGCGGCTACGGTCCGCGCTTCACTCGCGCCAATCCGGAGGAGCATTGGGTCACGTACCATCCGACATCGAGATCGCGCAACAGGCCAAGCTCCGTCTCATCACCGACGTTGCCGCCGAGATCGGGCTCGGCGCCGACGATCTGGACCTGTACGGCAAGTCCAAAGCGAAGATCGGTCTCGAGATCGCGGCGCGCCCGGCGCACGGGAAGCTGGTCCTGGTCACCGGCATTAACCCGACGACCGCCGGCGAAGGCAAGACGACGACGGCGGTGGGGCTCACGCAGGCGCTTCGTCGCATCGGGACCAACGCGACGCTCTGCATCCGTGAGCCTAGCCTCGGCCCCGTGTTCGGTATGAAGGGCGGCGCGGCCGGCGGTGGGTACGCGCAGGTGTTGCCCATGGAGGACATCAACCTTCATTTCACCGGCGACTTCCACGCCATCTCGAGCGCGCACGCCCTGTTGTCGGCCATGCTCGACAATCATCTGAACCACGGAAACGCGCTCGGCATCGATCCGCGCCGCATCACCTGGCCGCGCACGATCGACATGAACGACCGTGCGCTCCGCGACTGCGTGATCGGTCTCGGCGGCGTCGCGAATGGCGTCCTGCGCCAGGAGCGGTGGGTGATCATCCCGGCGAGCGAGGTGATGGCGATTGTCGCGCTTGCGACGAGTGCGGCCGACCTCGAGCAGCGGCTCGGGCGAATCATAGTCGGCTCGACAGCCGGCGCCGATCGCCGTCCGGTCCGCGCTGCCGATATCCGGGCAGCCGGCGCCATGGCGATGCTGCTCAAGGACGCCATTCGACCGAATCTCGTGCAAACCCTCGAAGGCGGCCCTGCCTTCGTGCACGCGGGGCCCTTCGGCAACATCGCTCATGGCTGCAACAGCATCATGGCGACCCGGTCCGCGTTGGCGCTGTCCGACGTCGTGATCACCGAGGCGGGCTTCGGTTCCGACCTCGGCGCAGAGAAGTTCTTCGACATCA
The DNA here is from genome assembly GCA_036280115.1 of Gemmatimonadaceae bacterium. Lineage (GTDB taxonomy): Bacteria > Gemmatimonadota > Gemmatimonadetes > Gemmatimonadales > Gemmatimonadaceae > JAJKIV01. The sequence continues at coordinate 332 of DASURJ010000781.1, read as the reverse complement.
AGTGCCGGTTTGGTGGACTCGATCCGAAGGCCGCCGTGCTCGTGGCGACCGTGCGCGCGCTCAAGCTCCACGGCGGGATCGCGCTGCGCGACCTCGCGAAGCCCGACGCCGGCGCGGTCCGGCGCGGGCTCCCGAACCTCGACAAGCACGTCGAGAACATCCGCCACTTCGGCGAGCCGCCGATCGTGGCGCTGAACCGCTTCGGCGACGACACCGACGAGGAGATCGCGGTGGTCGCCGAGCGCTGCGGGCAGCTCGGCGTCCCGTTCGCGGCGACCGACCACTTCGCGCGCGGCGGCGAGGGCGCCGAGGCGCTGGCGCGCGTCGTGCGC
>DASURJ010000780.1:0-11966 GCA_036280115.1 Gemmatimonadaceae bacterium | reverse complement strand
GAAGAACTTCGCCCCGCGCGGTGCCCCGAGGGCGTTCGACATCGCGTTGCCCTCGAGTCGAGTTCCCCGGGCCATGGTGCCGGTGATGACGAGCGAGTCCCGGTCCCACCCGATGACCCGAAGCCGCGAGAACCCACCCATCAATCGGATGGAGGCGTCGGACGCGACGGCGAATCGGCGATCGACCCGTTGTCCGGGGTCGCTCGGCTTCTGCGCCCGAGCCGAGCCCGCGACCGCGGCGAGCGCGATCAACGACGCGGACAGCCGGCCGAATCGTCCGTTTACACCAGTTCGCGAGATCATGTGCGGGCTCCGAGGTCGGCGGCCCGGCGTAGAAGCTCGACCTTTCGCTCATAACTCGCAGTCAGCAGGTCCACGAGCGTCACGTTGCCCGGATCCAACAGCAGGGCGGTCCGGGCTTCTTCGATCGCGGAATCGACCACGGACAGGCTATGCTCCACGGTGGCGACCGTCTCCGGCCGGAGCACGTCACGCTGTGACTGAAGTGTCGCTCGAAGCTCCGCGATCGTGCGGAGATACTCCGATTCGGCACGCCGGAAGGCCGCCGGGAGCACGCGCGCCTCGAAAACCCCGATTGAGTCGCGGCCTGGCGCTGCAGTGATGCTCCCATTGTCGCTACGGAGCACGAGCGCCGTAACACCAGAAGAAGCAACGATTAACGCTACAGCCGCCGCCGCGAGTAGCGATCGATAGGCCCACCATGGACGCGTGAGCTCATGAGATCCCGCCTGCCCATTCCGAGCGGACGGACCTCGGTTGCCGACAGGGAGCACAACTTCTTTACGGACATCGATCGACGAACGAATGCCTTCCCACAGGTCTTCGGTTGGGAGCACGGAAGTGGGCACGGAGCCCGCCGATTCGAGCAGCTTTCTCAGCTCACGGTGCTCCCGCTGGCAGTCATCGCAGGTCTCGAGGTGCTTCGCGACGACCGTCCGAGACTCCTGATCTAGCCGTTCATCCACGAAGTCATTCAGAACGTCGAAGTCCGGATGCTCCTGAATCGAGATCATCGCGAAAGCGCCTCCATGAGCAACCGTCTGGCGCGATGCAGCTGAGCGCGCAACGTCCCCTCCGCTGAACCCGTCATGCGGGAAATCTCCTCATGACGGTAACCGTGAATGTCGTGGAGCACGAACACCGTCCGTGCACCCGGCGGGAGCGCGGCAATCGCCCGCTCGAGATCGATTCGCGTCTCCGTGTCCGACGGGAGCGTGTACCCACCACCGTTGGGAGCACGGTCCGAGACGGCTTCTCCGTCAGCGTGCTCCGCGTCGAGAGCGTCGTCCGCCAGCATTACCCGGGCGCGCCGCCGTCGGTCCGATCGTGCCTCCACGAGTAGCTCGTTCACCGCGATCCGGTGCAGCCACGACGACAGCCTCGCATCACCACGAAACGTCGCCAGCCGGTCCCACGCCCGAACGAACACCGACTGCGTCAACTCCCTTGCCCGACCCGCGTCGGCCGTCATCCGGAGGCAGAGCGCGTACACCTTGCCCACCTCCCGCCGGTATAGCGCCTCGAACGCTTCCATGTCGCCAGCCTGTGCGCGCTGGACCAACCGCGCGTCGGGCTCGCCCCCACTGACACTGGCGTCGTCCGCCGGCGGAAGCGCGGTCATGGGTGGAGGCAGATGCCTCCTGGCGGCGTTGACTCGCAAACCGATGGGCTCAGGGCAGATCCCGGGACGCGGGAAAGTGATTCTATTCGACTCTGACCCCAATTTGGATGCCGGTCGCGCAAGTCACGTTTAACGACGGGAGAAATCGGTTGGCCTACGATACCGGGTTGTCGGAACGCGTCGCCGACGCACTGGCGCAGATCGGCGAGCGCGGAGTCCGCCAGAAGAATGTTTTCGGCGGCCGCGGTTTTCTGCAGTCGAAATCCACGTTCGTGATAGTGTGGGACGACGGGCTGATCGTGAAGACGCCACCGGCGGAGTACAACGAGCGCCTGAAACAGCCTGGTGTCGAGGCGTTCGCTCCCGACGGCCAGCGCCCCATGAGTACCTGGGTCGTCGTGGCAGCCGACGCCATCGCTGACGACCTGGAGCTCGTGGACTGGGTGCGTTGCGGCCTTCGCGGCATTCGCCGATAAGCCCGCGCGATGTGATGCTCGCTACCGCGAGCTCGATCGAAACGACGCTCCGCTCGGCTCACCCGCCGGGACACCGGGTCTTCGCCGCGACCACCACCGCGGACGTGCCGAGCGCTGCGGCCGTGTCGATCTCCTCGGCGTGCCCGCGCAACACCTCGGTGCCGACACCCGAAAGGCGGACGGTGCTCGTGCGCGTGCCGAACGTCCAGCGGACCTCGATCGACTGGGCGCTCGTCGGACGCCAGATCCCCGGCGCGCTCGTGCCGGTGAGATCGCGGGCCCGATACCACACACCGTCCGATGGTCCTTGCACGACGATCGAGTCGAGCGCGATCCGGCGCGGTATCTGTCGGAAGTCGCTTCGGGTCTGCGACCTTGCCGGCGTGATCCCGAGGTCGTAGCACCCGTACGCGGTCACCGACTCCGCCGGTCGCGATCCCGGCGCCTCGGCGCGTGCAGCGGCCGCACCGCGCGATCTCGCCTCGGCCTGTGACGTCACCACGACACTCTGCAGCGACACCTGCTCCGGGACGAGCGTGAAGTCGGCGGTTGCCGGCTGCCCTCCGACGACGGTGACACCGAGAGTGTCCGGCGCATAGCCGATGCGACGCGCAGTAATTCGCTGACCGCCCGGCGGAACACCTCGCAGTTCGAACTCGCCGGACGCCGACGTCGTAACTCCGGTGGACGTGCCGGCGACCTGGACGAGCGCGCCCGGGAGTGGCGTCCTGTTCGCATCGGTGACTCGGCCGCGAACCGTTCCGATCGCGACCACGTCTGCGGCCGCCGCGACCTCTCGTGCCGCGGAATCAGCGGTGACTCGAGACAGCTCTGCCTTCGTGCCACGAAATACCTGGACGCGCGCCGTGTCTGGTCTTGGCGGGGGCGCGGCGACGACCGGCGGGGGGGCCTTCTTCGCGAAGTCGCTCCGCTGCGCAACTTGACGCTCGTCGACTTCGGCCTCCTTGGCCGAAGCTGGCGCGTCCGGTGTGCGCTGCGATGTCACGACCGCTGCCTGGTCCTGCTCGCGAAGGGCACGTTCGTCCGCAAGGGATCGTCGCTGACCCACGGCGCCGAAGGTGCGGTCCTCGTTCGCCGCGTCGGAGCGGGCAACTGCAGGCGCAGGTGCCGCCGATGGCGGAACTCCGACCGACGCTGCGCCGGCCCCCACAGCATCGGCTGCCTTCTCGGTGGCTCGATCAGCGGCGACGGCCGTCGCTTCGGGTTCCGAAACCACGGCATCCTGATTCCCAGCGCGAATGACCGTGAACGTCCCGACGGCCACGATGATCGTCGCAGCAGCGGCGAGCGACGGCCCGCTGAACCACCGCCGCCGCGCACGATGCGTTGCGGGTGCCGGGAGCACGCCCCGCGGCGCTCCATCGAGCGCCGTCAGGATGCGCGACGAGGCCGCGATCAGCCCGCGCGCTTCCGCCACCGCGTCGGCGCATTGCCGGCACTCGGCGACGTGCGCCTCGACCGTCGTTGCCTCATCGCGAGGCAACTGCCCGTCGAGCCACGCGTGGATCGTTCCCTCGTCAAGATGCTGCATGTCCTCCTCCGCCTGCGCTCCGCCGCCCTTCGGCCTGCATCGCGTCGTAGATCTCCGCGAGGCGGCGCCGAGCGCGCGCGAGCGTGGTTCCTATCGATCCGACAGAGAGCCCGAGGGCCTCCGCGATCTCGCCGTAATCCAACCCTTCCTCTCGCATCAGGAGCGCCAGTCGATCGCGCTCGGCGAGTGAATCCACTGCCTTTCGTGCAAGCGCGGCCTCCTGAGCCCGCTCGAGCGAGCTCGGCTCGGGCTCCTGCATCTCGCGCTCGCGTTCCTCACCGGCGAGGATCGCGAGGTGCCGGCGGCGTCGCTCGTCCTTCCGCGCCTCATCGCGCACCAGGTTCGTCGCCACGGCGAACAGCCACGAGCGCTCACTCGAGAGCGACTCCTGGCGGAGGGCGCGCAGGAAGGTTTCCTGCGCGACCTCCTCGGCCCAATCGCGATCGCCGAGGCGACGGGTCAGGTACCGCACGAGTGGTGCGTTGTAGGTCCGGAAGAGTCGTTCGACGTCTTCGTCTTTCACGAGCTCACCGCGTTATGCATCGCAGCCCACGGGCGGGCTCGCTGCCCGCCGCGCGGCTGCGTCTGTGTTCGACCGCGTGCCCGACATCGGGCTCACCACGCCCCTGCGAGCGACGCGAGCTCCCGGTCGCTGAGCTTCTCGACGCCGTCGGTGGCCACCGCAATCGCGACGGCACGTCCGGCGACGATGACGCCCGGCGCTCCATCCGTCCCCATCAGCGCGAACGGGGTGCGAAGCTCATCGAACCGCTCGAGCAGCGCGAAGTACGCCGCCGAGTACGGCTTCACCCGCACGGTCCGCATGGACGACGTGTGGCGCGTATCCGTCCAGTTACCCGCCGTCAGCGTGAAGGTGCGCGTGCCGATCCGGTGAACGGCTGCGCCGCGCGCGCCACTTAAATCTGCGCCGGATGCGTCCGCGGCCGACAGGGTTGTTGCAGCGCGCTGGGCAGCCGCCACCTTCGCCGCCTCGAACTCGCGTTCCCGAATCTCGGCCGGAGCGGCAGTCGCCCCCGAGGTCGTGACCACCTCCTCGAGACGCACGGCTCCGGCATCGGCCATCCGCCTGGCTTCGGACTTCGAGCCGCGGAACACCTGCACCGCAGCCGTGTCGGCGCTCGGCGCGGCCACGCGCCTTCCCTGCGCGACCTGCATCCCCGGCTCGAGCACGAGGTACGATGAGAGCTCCGTCGGAATTCCGTAACGAGTCCCCAGCTCGCGAAGCTCGTCATCGAGCTCGCGCGATGCGCCGTGGCGCCGGCGCTCCGCCGAGAGCCAGCCGGCTCGTTGCGCCGCCCAGAGCCGAGCAACGAACGCGTTGCCACGCTCGCGTTCCGGGAAGCGAACGCGCTCGGTCCACGTCACCGGACCGTTCACCGTGCGCCCTTCGACGATGATCCGCCCGTCACCGTCGCCGGAATATCGCGCGAACAGCACCAGGTCCTGGCCAGCGAAGATGTCGGTGGGGAGCGACGGGTGAAGCTTCGTGAGCCGCACGCCTTCCGCGCGAACGCGCACGTCGGTCACGATGGGGCTCGTTATGCGCGTGGCCACGAGCGACACGGCGCGTTCCACGGACTCGTTCGGCCGTACGAACTGTGCGGTGCCACGTCCGTCGAGCGCGAGCTGCTCGACGAGCGCCGCGTTCACGTCGGCGCCGACACCGAATGTGAAGACGCGAGCGCGGCCGCGCAGACGCGCTGCGAGCTCGGCGATGCGGTCGGCGTTTCGTTCGCCGACCGTCGGCTCGCCGTCCGTCACGAAGAAGACGACCGGCATGCGTTCGTCGTCCACCGGCGCCTCGAGGGCCTCCTCGAGCGCGCCCGAGATGTTCGTCGAGCCCTCGGGACGCAGGTCGTCGAGGTAGCGGAACGCGTCGTCGATGTTGCGCCGCGTCGCTGGGGTGAAGCCGCGAGCGAACGTGCGCACGTCGGTGGAGAAATCCACGATGCGGAAGCGATCCTGCGGTCCGAGCGAGGCCAGGAGCTGCCGACCCGCCGCGCGCGCCTGCTCCATCTTCTGCCCGCGCATCGAGCCCGACACGTCGACGACGAACGTGAGGTCGCGCGACGTTGCCCGCGCGGCGACTGCCGGCGGTGTGACGGTGATGAGCGCGAAGCCATCCTCGCGCCCCGGCGCGTGTGGCAGCATCGCGACCGACGCGGACGTCGCGCGCCGCACGGGAACGAGGATCGTCACCTGCGGTCCGTCGCCAATGGCAGTCACCTCGCGGCGATTACCGCGCTCCGCGACGCGAAGCTCGTGCGTCGGCGAGTAGGGACGACCATACTCGGCGCGAGCCGTATACGCGAGCGTGAAGAGGTTGCCCGATTCGGCGTGTCCCTGGCTGCTGGCACGGACACTCGACGGTTCGTCGCCCTCCACGGTCCCGCGGCGCGGCGTGGGTGCCGGAAGCGGGACGCGTCGCGGCATCGGAACAGGAACCGGTTGTGCGCGTGGCCCGCTGCCACGGAGATAATCCACCCGAAGGGCCGAGCCTTCGCGTTCGGCGACGGTCTGGAAGCGGACGACGACGCGTTTCTCCTCGCCGGGCTGGATGGGGAAGACGCGCGTGCGCAGCATCCCTCGCCCCATGTACTCCACGAGCGCGGGGTCGCGATGCCGCCTAACGATGTCCTCGTAGATCTGCCGAGCCTTGTCAGCGGGCATCGTCTCGCCGGCGACGAGCTCGCCGTCGATCTCGAGCTCGAGCGCCTCGAACGCGGCGCCCGCGGGCATCGGGAAGATGTAGTCCGCTTCGCCGATCATGCCGCCGCGGTTCCGGAACGTCTCGGTGACCGTGTAGCGGAGCACGCGATCGGCGAGCTCGACGCGTACCTGGCTGGAGGTGCGCTGGATCACACCAGGGCCGGGGACGGTGCAGGGTCGAACGTCCCCGCACGGGCGGGGAATAATGGTACCCTGGCTGCGAGCTACCGCCGGGGCGGCGAGGCTGGCGAGGATGAGTGCGGATGCGAGGCGCATGGCGATTCCTGGCTGGGTCTAGTCAGGAGACGCCACGCGCTGTACTCCTTGCACACCACGACTGGAACAACGCTGTCAGCTCGTTAACTGTTAGCGATCAGCTACGAGTGGAGATCAGCTCGGCGCGTCTGGCCGGTCGCGCCGGTCGCGGTCGGAACTGCGATGACGCGGAAACGGCCGAAACGGCCGGATGACGGCTCGGCACTGATGCCGCGTCGCGCGAGGCCGCGCGCAGCTTCGGCATCCAGAAAGGAGGGGTGAAACGGATGAGGGGGATGAGGGGATGAGCGACATCATCCCACGTAGGTCGAAGCTCCGCCCGCCGGAACGTGACTGAAGGGGGAACGGCTCCCCGGGATGTCGCTCGCCCCGGGAGCAGTTCCCCCTCGCTTCACGGCTGCGGAGAGAGGGCGCGTCCCGGGCGGGGAGCGATCCCCCTCATCCCCTCATCCCCTCATCCGTTCCCCCCCTCCGATCTGGATGCCGAAGCTGCGCGGCCTCGCGCGACGCGGCGTCGGTGCAAAGCCGTCATCCGGCCGTTTCGGCCCTTCCCGCGTCATCGTCGTTCCGACCGGCCCGGGCGCGCCGTGCCGTACGCCGAGCTGGTCTTTGCTGATAGCTGGGAGCTGGGAGCCGGTAGCTCTTAGCTCCGAGCCGGAAAGCTCCTGACAGCGGCCGGCAGCTGGTTGCCAAGCAAGGAACCCGCAGCCTGGCAGCCAGCACCCAGCCGCCTTTCGTAGCGAGCAGCCACCAGCCTCAGCTAGCAGCGGCCAACTACCAGCCGGCCTCCCAGCTCGCAGCTCTGCTGCCTTTAGCGCGTTAGGCGACAGCTGTTCGGTCGCCCATTTCACGCTTCCGTGTCGATCTCGGAGATCCGGTTCCCCGGCACACCGAGCTGCACGCCGAGGTCTGCGGCCTGCCCCCAGAGCCCGAGCTCTTACGCCTCCACGAAGTTGAGCGCGGTTTGGTGCACCGTACGTACGTCGGTCACCCTGCTCGCATGACCTCGAAGCTTCCACTGGGTAGCTCCGCGCGAACGGATCGCCGCCGTCCCCGTGGCCGCGGAAGCGTAGCTCGTATCCCGCGGCGTGATCGGCGCGGTCGAAAAACAGGCTGGCGGACGATGAGCGTGTCGGACATGACGAATTGCGTGTGGGCTGGCGCACACGGCGGGGCCCGGCCGCGTGCCGTTGGATCTCCACCAAAGAGGATCGCCCAATCGCGATCAGACTTTCACGCCGAGTTCCGACGTCGGCTTTATTGATGCTTTGCCGGCCCCGGCACGACGTGTGACAGGCATGGCGGGCATGTCGGAGGAGGAGAGAGTCGACCGCGTTCCGGTCGAGCGGCGGTCGGATCACAGCCGGCTGCGCACGATCGTCGAGCGCATGGTCGATGGCATCGTGATCACGGACCATGACGGCGTCATCCGCTTCGTGAACCCCGCGGCCGAGTCGCTCTTCGGCCAGGCAGCCGATGATCTCGTGGGTGAACGATTCGCGCCGCCGATCGTTCGGAGCGAGACGAGTGACATCGAGATCGAACGCGGCCGAGGTGACGTGCTCCACGGAGAGCTCCGCGTCGCCGACTTCGAGTGGGAGGGGGAGCCGTCGTATCTGATTTCGGTTCGCGATGTCACGGATCGGAAACGCGCCGCGGAACGCGAGCGACAGCTCCAGCTCGAGCAGTCCGCGCGCGCGGAGGCCGAGGCGGCGAGTCAGGCCAAGTCCGAGTTCCTCGCGATCATGTCTCACGAGCTACGGACGCCGTTGAATGCCGTGCTTGGATACGCGGATTTGCTGCAACTCGGCGTCGCGGGACGGCTCAGCGAAGAACAGCGCCAGCAGCTCCGCCGCATCTCGGCGAGTGGAAGGCATCTGCTCGCGCTGGTCAACGAGGTGCTCGACCTTGCGCGGATCGAGGCCGGACGTCTCAAGGTCGAGCGGAGTCCGTTCCGGGCCGGAGAGGTTGTCGACGCGGCGGTCGTCCTCATTCAGCCGCAGGCCGAGGTGCGCGGATTGCACGTGCGTCGCGTCGACGCGTCGTCGGAGGCACTTGCCATCGGCGACCCGGATCGTGTGCGCCAGATCGTCGTGAACCTCCTCGCGAATGCGGTGAAGTTCACCCCTGCGGGCGGTGAGGTGACGATCGCGGTCGGCGAGGCGGACGCGCCGGACATCCCCATCCGACCGCGTGGAGACTCGGCGTGGGTGTTCGTCCGTGTGGTGGACACGGGGCCGGGCATCGCGAGTGATCAGCTCGAGACGATCTTCGCCCCATTCGTGCAGGCCCAGTCCGGACACACGCGCCACAAGGACGGAACGGGGCTCGGGCTGACGATCAGTCGTCGTCTGGCGCGCCTCATGAATGGGGACCTCACCGTGCGCAGCCAGCTCGGTCACGGGGCCGAGTTCACGTTGTGGCTGCCGCAGGCCGTGGAGCTCGTTCAGGACCGTGGCGTCGAGCGCGAGCTCGCCCTTCGCGGGCGCGAGCCGGCAGTGAAAGGGCTGGCCGAGGTCGGTGAGGCGCTGCTGCGCGATCTCGAGCCTGTGCTCGATGCGTTCGTGGCTCGTCTCCGCGAGTCGGCGCCCTCACCTGCGGCGCGGACGCTGCACTTCTCGCAGCTCGCCGACCACACTCCGGTGTTCATCGCGGACGTGGCCGAGACGCTGGTCGTACTCGAGGAGTCGGGCGGCGAGCCGTCGTCGATCATCGCTGACGGGACCGAGATTCGGCGACTCGTTGCAGAGCGCCACGGCGCGCAGCGGGGGCGTCTCGGCTGGACCGCCGACGGGCTGCGCGCAGAGCACGCGATGCTTCGCGAGGAGATCGAGCGCGCTATACAGCATCGCTTTCTGGGCGAGACCGGCGGTCGCATCGCCGAGGCAATTCGCGTGGTGGCCGAGCTCATCGCGCACGCGGAAGCGCACGCCGTGCGCGCGCTCACGAGGGCACTCGCAGTCAGCTCGTGACTGATGGGCTGGTGACTTCCCCGCGTCTGTGTGGGTCTAGCAGGGCAAGCGGCGGATGCGAGATCGTCTGAACCCGATGGCTTGCACCTCGCGGCTCGCGTTGCAACACGCAAGGGTCGGGACCGGCGTCATCGTCGCTGCGGTCACCGCGTTAGGGCCGAGGCGTGACGCGTATTGCAGAGCGAAGAATACGTGGGTGGTGTGGGGTACTTCAGGGCGTGGGAACTTTGCGGCACGGATATCGCTTAATGTCGCTGTGGGTGGCAGGACAGGCGCGCAAGCATGGGGGCGCGACTGGCGGGGAATCCGACGCGTATGGGCTTTTGCCGCGCGTCGACCAGGGACCGTAGTTCAATCGAGAACGCGCCGACGCCGCAGGATTCCATTGCCCGACGAGGGCCGATGAACGCGGGGGGCCGGCGGTGAGATGCGGGTGACGTATCGTGCCTGAGCGCGCTAGCGGTGAGCGCGGGGTGCGGTGAAAGCGGAGTCCCGCCGGTCCCTGGAAGCCCCGTGGTTCGTCGGGATTCGGGAGTGGGAATCGGGATCGAAGAGGCCTCGGGGCGCCGACGCTGGCGTCTCGGGGCCTCTCCGTTTCCGTTTCCGAGTATCCTCCGATTCCCCCTCCCGCGCCCACCCTCGGCGGGCACTCGCCCGATTCCCGATTCCCGGTTCCCGATGAAGGTATTTGGCACTCACGACCCCGCGACACTCGCCCAACTCGACGACGTGAGATCCCGCGCCATCGACGCCGCGCTCATGGCCGATGGCCATGTGGGCTACGTCATGCCCATCGGTGGCGTCGCGGCCTATGCGGATCAGGTCTCTGTGGTCGGCGTGGGTTTCGATATCGCGTGTGGAAACGCCGCCATTCGCACCGACCTCACGCTGGGCCAGCTCGGCGACATGCCAGATGAAGTCGGTCGCACGCTCAATGGCCTCGCCGACGAGATCGCCGCCACCGTCAGCTTCGGTATCGGGCGCAAGAACCAGGCGGATGACGCGCCCGTAGACCATCCGCTCTTCGGCGATCCCACGTGGGACGCCGTGCCGCACAAGCACCGACGCGCGCTCAGGGACAAGGCCCGCTCTCAGCTCGGTACCGTGGGCAGTGGCAATCACTACGTGGACGTGTTCGCCGACGAGACAGGCGCGATCTGGGTCGGCGTCCACTTCGGGAGCCGAGGGCTCGGGCACACCATCGCGTCGAGCTTCATTGCGATCGGGCAAGGCAAGCAGTGGGGCGAACACGCGCCCGAGCGTGAGGTGCTGCTCGACATCAGTGATCCCACGGGACACGACTACTGGCACCTCATGAACCTCGCGGGCCGCTACGCCTACGCGGGACGCGAGTGGGTCGCCCGCAAAGTGGTCGAGCTGCTCGGCGCGAACGAGGTGGACCTGGTGCACAACCATCATAACTTCGCGTGGCGCGAGACGCACGAGGGGCAGGAGGTCATCGTGGTCCGCAAGGGTGCGACGCCGGCCTTCCCCGGCCAGCGCGGGTTCATCGGCGGCTCGATGGGTGACGACGCGGTGATCGTGCGCGGCGTGGAGCCTAACGAGGTGAGCCCCGAGGTAGCGGAGGCCCAGCGCGGGGCGCTCTTCTCGACGGTGCACGGCGCCGGACGTGTGATGTCGCGCACGCAGGCGGCCGGCAAGCGGAACCGCAAGACGGGCGTCGTCATCTCCCCCGGACGCGTTTCACCGGAGATGATGAACGAGTGGGTTCGCGCGAAGGGGGTGGTGCTGCGCGGCGGTGGTCTCGATGAGAGCCCCCACGTCTATCGTCGTTTGCCCGAGGTGCTCGCTGCGCAGGAAGGGACGATCGAGGTGCTTCACACCCTGCGTCCGCTCATCGTGGTGATGGCGGGCGAGAACGAGCTCGATCCGTACAAGGATTAGTGCCTGGTACAGCTATCAGCCATCATCCATCAGCCATCAGCCATCAGCCATCAGCCATCAGCTATCAGCAAGGCACACGGGCACACCGCTTTGCGGCCGCGTAAGGCTCAGCTGACCGGCGACGTCATCGGCGGGGGACGCGGATCGGGCGGATGAGACGGATCGGGGCGGATCGTTCCACGCGAGGGAGAGCGGCTCTCGCAATGCCTTAGAAATGATGGGAACTGCGCTCATCGATGGTGGCGTCCCGGGCGGCCGTTCCCCTCTTTCTTTCGGCCGCTTGCGAGAGCAACGCTGCTGCCGCGTGGGTCATCTTCGTCATCCTGTTCATCCTGTCCATCCTACTCCTGCCTTTCCCCACCTCGACCGGTCGCGATGCCGACTCGGGCGTCGACGGTCGGAGGATAGGATGA
>DASURJ010000779.1:0-8546 GCA_036280115.1 Gemmatimonadaceae bacterium | reverse complement strand
GCTCCGCAAACGCTACAACCAGTGCATCCACGGCCGATCCCCGGTGGGCTCGGCGCCGCAACCACGCCGCTCGCCGCGCGAGCCGCTCCGCAACATCCTCGACGACGTCGCACGTCTTCAGGAATCGGTTGACCAGCGCATCTCGGCCGGCGTGGCCCTCGGTGCACTCGACCAGCACCACCGAGGGAACCACCGGCGGCCACAGCGACGCGTCGCGCAGCGCGGCGATGAGTGCGGCCGAGCGGCGTGACTGCTCGGCGAGCCGGCTCACGCCACCGGAATCCAGCACGAGCACGCGTTGTTATCCGGCTCGGCGACGCGCTTGCCGCTTCACCCGCGCGACGAGGCCCTCCGCCGCCTCCCGGTCGCGTGCCGTCGGTTGCCCGACGCGATCCACGAGCCCCCGCACATAGCGGTCGGTCTCGGTCAACAGCTCGAGGCGTCGCAGCTCCGCGCGGAGCGCACGCTGCAGCAGCTCGGAGGCCGACAGGCGCCGCTTCTTCAGCGCCCGATGCAGGTCGTCGGGCAGATACACCTGAATCCTCGGCATACGCCTAATGTACACACACGGAACGTGTCCGCCAACCATCCGAGCAGTTCGTGAAGTCAACGCGGTTGGGTGGCGCCGACGACGATGCCGCTCAGGCGGCCGCGCACGCGCACGCGCCACATCCAATAGAAGAGGAAAGGGATCGGCGCGAAGGCGAGCACGAGGAGCAGCGGCACGATGCGCACCGGCTCGGGGACGAACTTCATCTGCCCCAGGAAGAACGAGCCCGTCGCGATGAAGAGCCCGAAGCACATGCGCCACAGATGCCGCGCCAGTCGTCGCGATCCCCGCAAGCCGCCCAGGCGAATCGCGCGCAGGTCGCCGATCGCCGCGAGCAGAATCACAGTGCCCCCGACCAGCGGCGGCACGACGCGCGGGCGGCCAACCACCTCCGCCGTCGGATCCAGCCATTCGGTCACGCCCCCATACAGTAGCGTCGCGGCGCACGCAAATGCGAGGACCATCACGGCGATGTCGAAGCGTCGCCCGATTCCCGGCAACGGCTTGACCGTCGTCATGGCCGAGAAAACGAGGTAAGCGGCGAGGAGTCCGGCGATGACCTGGCCCGGTTTGTTTTCGTACGTGCCGATTCCCGCCGCCGTGAGGCCGAGGACGACCATCCCCCAGGTGAAGACCAAACCGCTCTGCCTGTGGAGTCGCCCACCCTTGGCAACCGAGAGCGCGATGGCTCCGGCAACGATGCTCACCAACCCACCGGCGAAGTGAACCGCGAGCGCCAGCCACACGACACCCGACGACGTTGCGAACGTGACGCGATCCATGGCAGCGGCTCCAGCCCGGGGTTGTATGGGATACCCATACGAGTGGCCCCGTGCCCTGGTTTCAGCGCAGGATGCGTTCAGCGCGCGGCATTTCGGAGCACGTCCGAATCACCGCGCGCGATTTCCGCAGCGCCCTGAGAGACTATTCGCTGAGGCCGATCTGTTTCATGAAGGTGACGAGATCGTACATGAGGTTCTCTTCGACGATCTGGCCATTGTCCCACTGCGCGACCGTATAGAAGTCGATATCGAAGGATTTGCCCGTGGGCGGGATCATGCTGCCGTCCGGGGCTTTCATCGGGCCGGTCATCGTGCCCTTGAAGCGGGCGACCGAGCAGGTGTAGTCGCCGGAGGCGAAAAAGATCCGATACGGCCGGTTATCGAGACGTTGATCCGGGAACGTTTTCCAGAAGTCGATCGATTCCTGCGTGTGGGCCTCGATGCCGACGGTCGGCTCCGTCTTCCCCGGCCAGCGGACGACCACGTCGGGTTTGTGACGCTCCCGGAAGATCTCCACGTTCTGATCGTTCCATGCGTCGTCCAGGGTCTGCATGAGCTCCTTGTTCCGGGCGGCGACACTGTCGGTGTCCTTGCCTGTGTCCCTGACGGTCGCCAGTGGGACGCTGCGCTCCGTACCACTCGTAGGCTCCGTACCACGCTCTCTTGCATCCATCATGTCTCCCGCGTGAATCTGGTTGGCCGGCGAGTGCGACCCCGCGGGCACGCTGACGAAACTCGGTGCCTAACGCGCATGACGATCGCCGACGCGTGTCGAGCACACACCCTGGACTCGACGTGTCCACAACGATACCGCGAATGGCGGCCCGCCGCGACACGCTTCGCTCACAAGGCTCAGCCCGGCGCCGCGCCGGGGCGCTATATGGCGAGGCGGCCGTTGACAGTCCTGTTGTAGGTCCGCATCGTAGACTCTCCACTAGACTGTCTAGTATTGCCGATGCTTCAGGCGATCCGCTCACGTCTCCGCACCGTGTTCCGCCGCAGCGCCGTCGACCGCGAGATGCGCGACGAGATGGCGCTGCACCTCGAGCGGGCCACGGAGCGACTCATCGCTCGCGGATTGAGCGAGGCCGAGGCGCGCGACGCCGCCCGCCGTGAATTCGGGAACGTGGCGGTGTTGCAGGAAGAGGCGCGTGACGTACGCGGCGCCCGGTGGATCGAGTCCCTCTCCGCCGACATCAGATTCGCGTTGCGCCACTTCTCGCGGACGCCGATCACCGCGATCACACTCGTCCTCGTGCTGGGACTGGGGATCGGCGTGAACTCGGTCGTCTTCTCGGTGCTGCAGGCGTTCATCCTGCGAGCACCGCCGGGAGTGGCGGACGACGAGTCGCTCGTGCGCGTGCGGGGAACGGTGCTGGTACGATCGCGCGGCCGGCTCGTGCCACGCGCGTTCTCCGTGCCGGAGTTGAACGAGCTCGCTCGCCAGACCGAGACGTTTGCATCCGTTGCAGGCTGGTCCGAGGCGCAGCTGATGCTCGATCTCGGCGACAGCGGCAACCCTCGCGCGCGTCGCGGCCATTTCGTCACGCCGAACTACTTCACAACGTTAGGCGTGCGGCCGGCGTTCGGTCCAGGCTTGCCCGCGGTACGCACGGACGACGCACCCGGTGCCGAGCTGGTGGTAGTGATGGGGCACTCGCTCTGGGAGCAGGCAGGGTCGGACTCCACGATGATCGGCCGAGTCGTTCGCATCAACGGCGTTCCTGTCCGCGTGGTCGGTGTTGCACCGAAACGGTTCGAAGGCCCGGTCCCCAACCCGGACGAGAGTGTTCACCTCTGGGTGCCGCTCGACGCGCGAGCGCAACTCGTCAGGAGCACGGCCTCCGCGCTGACGAGTCGCGACTCGACGTTGCTCCAGGTCGTCGCCCGACTGACGGCGCATACCACCCGCGACCGGGCGACGAGCGTCGCGCGCGTCATCTCGGCCGCCTGGATACCGACCGATTCGGGGCTGGAGCGCGGAGCGGTCGAGTACTCGACCCATGTGACGAGGCTGTCGGGGGCGGATGATCTCGATGTCGGGTACATCCTGGGATTCACCCTGGCGTTGACTGGAGCACTCCTCATTCTGCTCATCACGTGTACGAACGTGAGTGCACTGCTCGTGGGCGCCGGGGTCGCGCGCCGGCGGGAGATCGCGATCCGCCTTTCCCTCGGCGCGTCGCGCACGCGCCTCGTGCGGCAGTTCGTGACCGAGACGTCGCTCATCGCCATGACGGCTGGGGCGCTGGGCCTCGGAACGTACTGGTCGATCGTCGCGTGGCTCACGTGGCAGTATGGCGATGCCGGTTTCGGTCCCGATCTGGTGACACTGGCCTTCACGGCGCTTGTCGCGTTAGGTACTGGGATCGTCTTCGGTCTTTCGCCCGCCTTGCACGCCACGCGGATCGACGTGTCCCAAGCGCTCAAGAACGCGGGCGGCGGGGCGACCACCCGTTCCCGGCTCCAGCGCACCTTCATCGTCGCGCAGATCTGCCTCACGCAGCCGCTGCTCATCGGGCTCGTGATGGTGATGAGCATCGCGCGCCTGGAGTTCGGGACTTTCCGCGCGGACGACCCGTTGGCGTCGCGCCTGACGGAGATCTACTTCAACGCCGGCGACAATGGGAACACCGGCGCGCCTAACGCAACGCACCGGCGCATTCGCGAGGTCATGGATCGCGTGGCCGCGCTGCCCGGCGTCGAGGGTGTGATGCCGGAGCCGGGAGGCTCCGGGGCCGAGGTGCGAGTCCCCGCCGGGGAGCGCGGAAGCGGCGCTCGGGCTGGGGAGGTGGTGCGGACCCGAATCGATTTCGCTCCGCCGGGCTACTTCGCGTTCCGGGACGTCCCGATTATCCGAGGGCGAGACATTATCGCCCAGGACACCGCGGGCCGCGAGATCCCTGTCGTGATCGGGAGCGATCTCGCGCGCGCGTTCTGGGGATCCGCCGATCCAATTGGTAAGCGTCTCGAGATGTGGTCCGGGTCGAGCGCCGTAGTCGTCGGCGTGTTCGACACCTCGCACGTCGCAGTGGACGGAGCGAACCGCGTGTTCACCGCGCACGGCGGCGGGTGGTGGAAGAACAGTTATCTCATCCGCACGCGCGGCCCCGGAACCGCGATCATGCCCAGCGTTCGGCAGATCGTGCGGTCGATGCTTCCCGACGTTCAGGTCTACGGCTTCGCGACACTCGAGCAGAAAGCCCGAGAGGGTCGGCGTGACGTGATGGCGATCAGCTCGGCGGCGGCCGGTGGCGGGCTGCTCGCGCTGCTGCTCGCGTCCATCGGCCTGTATGGCGTCATCGGGCTCGCCGTCCGGCAGCGGTATCGGGAGATCGGGATCCGCGTCGCGCTCGGCGCGCGTCCCCGGCAGGTGATCGGGATGTTCTTCGCCAGTGGGCTGCGATTGAGCGTCCTTGGCATCGCGTTCGGGTTGCCGTTGAGCGTCGCGGCGGTGTACCTCCTGATGTCGAACATCGCGTCGCGATTCCTGGATACCCGTTGGCTCGTGGGCGGGGGCGTCGTGATCGCGGCGCTGGTCGTGGCGGTGGCGTCGTTGGCGACGTGGATTCCAGCGCGGCGCGCCGCGGGCGTCGACCCGTTGATCGCGATCCGAGTGGAATGAGCGTCGGGGTAGCTTCAATCGATTCGCGTGACGCAATCAGACCCGTGTCGAATAGGCCGTTAAGAGAAAGGAAGGGGGTATGGCCAAGCTCGTATTCGGAATGAACCAGTCCCTGGATGGCTACGTCGATCATACGGCATTTGTGCCGAGCCCCACGCTCTTCCGCCATTTCATCGAGGAGGCTCGGGGGCAGGCGGGCAGCCTGTATGGTCGTCGGATGTACGAGATCATGCATTACTGGGACGACGATCATCCCGAATGGGGCGCGGACGAACACGCTTTCGCGGCCGCGTGGCGGAACCAGCCGAAATGGGTCGTCTCGCGCTCGTTGAAGTCGGTCGGGCCTAACGCCACGCTTGTCGGGAACGATCTCGAGGGTGCGATCCGCGAGTTGAAGGCCGAGCGTGGTGGAGAGATCGAAGTAGCTGGCACGCGCCTGGCGCACAGCCTCACCGAGCTTGGCTTGATCGATGAGTATCGGATCTACCTGCACCCGGTCGTGCTTGGTCACGGCACGCCGTATTTCGCCGGACCCCGGCCGCCCGTCCGCCTCATGAGCTACGATCGGATTGACGAGGACGTGATCAGATTGACTTACGTCCCGGCGTAGCATCCGGCGCGAGCTGCCGAGGCAGTCCGGGGCCGCTCAATCGACCCAGCGCCTCGCCGCTAGCAAAGAATGCATTGTAGGTATTGCACTTAACAACGTAAGCGGCTTACGTTATGTCGATGACCTCCGTCAGTAAGTACCTCGCTGAGATCGGTCGCCGCGGCGGCATCAAGAGTCGCCGAGTGCTGGATCCAGAAACTGCTCGGCGCATGGTCGCGATTCGCGAGGGTCGTCGCGCCGCGCGGCGCTTCGACCATCGCGCGCCGGCGTCGCGACTCGCCGGAACGCCCGCCGACACCACGGCCGACGCTCAGGCCGTCCAGGACGCATTGTGGCGCCGCATGTCATCGGTTGAAAAGCTCGCGCAGGTCGCGCGACTCTGTCGCACGGTCGACCAGCTTTCGATCAAAGGGCTCGAGCGACGTCACCCGACGGCGACTGACGACGTGATCTGCGACCTCCGCGCCGAACTGCGGCTGGGCCGCGATCTAGCGGCGCGCGTGTCCGCCGCGAGACCGAAGGTCTCGCTCGACTGACACCGTTGCAGGACCCGCTCGAAGTCGCCGCGGACATCGGCGCACGGCTCGGTGCACTCGATGTCGCGTGGGTCATCGGCGGGTCCATCGCCAGCTCGGTCCATGGTGAACCCCGGTCCACGCAGGACGTGGACATCGTCGTCGCCATGCTCGACCGCCACGTGACGCCGTTCGCGGAGTCGATCGGCCGCGACTATTACGTGGATGCGGATGCCATGCGCGGCGCGGTGCGGTCAGGCGAGTCGTTCAACGCCGTGCACTTCGGCAGCGCGATCAAGGTCGCTTTCTTCGTTGCCGGCGACGATCCGTTCGAGGCGGAGCGGTTACGGAGCCGCCAGCGCATCGAGATGCCTAACGGCATCCTGTACGTGGACACCGCGGAGCACACGCTGCTGCGGAAGCTCGAGTGGTACCGGCGGGGTGGTGAGGTCTCCGAGCGGCAATGGCGCGACGTGCAGGCGATCGCGCGCCTTCAGGGCGACTCTCTCGATCGGGTGCACCTGCAACGGTGGGCCAGGCGGTTAGGCGTCAAGGACCTGCTCGAGCGTGTCACGCGGGATACAGTGTAGGCGTGGCCGAGCGCTCAGTGCGGCTCGAGCTCGAGGCTCGCACTCACCGACCAGGTGACTCCGAACGGAGGGATGCGTCAACAGGAGGGCGGCGCGCCGGTACTCCCACCGCGCGATCGGCGTCCCTCATCGCCGTCGTTGCTACCCATCCGCGCATCGCCTAGGATCCACGCCGCATGGATGAGGCACTCCCACCCGGAACGCGGCTCGGACCCTACGAGCTCGAAGCACTGATCGGCAGCGGAGGCATGGGCCGCGTCTATCGCGCACGCGACCCACGCCTCGGACGCCACGTCGCCGTCAAAACGTTGCCTCCCTCCGCGATTGCCGACCCGGACGTCGCGCGGCGATTCGAGACCGAAGCCAGGACCGTCGGCTCGCTCGACCACCCCAACCTCCTCGTCGTCTACGACGTCGGACGCGTCGACGACGTCCCCTACCTCGTGTCCGAGCTGCTCGACGGGGAGACGCTGCGCGAGCGGCTCCGCCGTCAGGGCGCCCTGCCGGAGCGTCAGGCCATCGACCTCGCCATGCAGGTCGTACGCGGGCTCGCCGCCGCGCACGCCCGCGGAGTCGTGCACCGCGACCTCAAACCCGAGAATCTCTTCCTCACGCACGACCGGCGCGTGAAGATCCTCGACTTCGGCATCGCCAAGCGCGTACAGGTGCCGGGTGCGAGCCAGCCCGCCACGGCCGCGGAAACCCTCACCGCCACGGGCGTCATCGTCGGGACCATGGGGTACATGGCGCCCGAGCAGCTCCTCGGCGAGGCCATCGACGCGCGCGCCGACATCTTCGCGCTCGGCGTCGTGCTCCACGAGATGCTCTCGGGCACGCCGCCGTTCCGGCGTGAGACCGCCGTCGCGACGATGAGCGCGGTCGTCACCGACGACCCGCCGGAGCTCCCCGAGTCCGTCACGCCCACGCTCGCGCAGATAGTGCGCCGCTGTCTCGAGAAGTCGCGCGACGAGCGCTTCCACTCCGCGCACGACCTCGCGATCGCACTCGAGCTGCTCGGTGGGACGTCGGGCGCGGGGGGAGCCAGAGCGACGCGCGCGCGTCCCACCGGCATGCCGCGTCGCAAGGCGCTGGCGTACGGCGCCGCGTCGGTGGCGCTCGTAGCGTTAGGCGGCGTGGGCGGCGCGCTCCTGCGGAGACCGCGCGGCGTCGCCCCGTCGTTTCGCCGACTCACGTTTCGTCGCGGAGTGATTCGCGCCGCCCGGGTCGCCCCGGACGGGCAGACGATCCTCTTCGGCGCGCTGTGGGACGGCGACCGGTGCCGAGTGCACACCGCGCGCGTGGACGGGCCGGAGTCTGGCGCGCTCGACCTGCCTGACGCGAACCTGCTTGCCGTCTCGCGGTCCGGCGAGCTCGCGCTCGCACTTGGGTCCCACGTCGATGGCGTGATCACCTACGGGACGCTGGCGCGCGTGCCCATGACCGGCGGCGCTCCGCGCCCGATGATCGAGGACGTGAAGTTCGCGGACTGGTCGCCCGATGGCTCAGAGCTCGCGATCATCCGCCGAGTGGACGGGCGCGATCGGCTGGAGTATCCGATCGGTACCGCCCTCGTGCAGCCGTCCGAGGGGGAGTTCACCGGGCTCGGATTCGCGAGGGTCGCACGCGACGGTCAACGCGTAGCGTTCGCGGAATATCGGACGCCCGGCTCGCTCCTCGGCCGCGTGTGCGTCGTCGAACGCTCGGGGCGCATAACGCGACTGTCGGAGGAGTATCTCAACGTTCACGGGCTTGCGTGGCGCGGCGACGAGATCTGGTTCACCGCGGCGGACGACCGCCCACTCTACCGCGCCCTCCGCGCCGTTGCGCCTGACGGCACCGCGCGGCCGATCACGCGCATGCCAGGCAACGCCACG
>DASURJ010000778.1:0-5906 GCA_036280115.1 Gemmatimonadaceae bacterium | reverse complement strand
TCACCGCGCTCCACGCTGCCCTCATCGCGCGCGCGGGCGCTGTCACCTTTCACGGCCCGACCGCGCGCGCGGAGCTCAGCGACTTCTCTCGGGAGTCCCTGTATCGCGCAGTCATCGCGGGGTGCGACCCGTGTGGTGCCGCGCCCGGCGCGCGCACACTCCGGCCGGGACGAGCGGACGGCGTCTTGGCCGGTGGCAACCTCGCGCTGCTCGCCGCGCTGGCCGGAACGCCGTATGCACCGCGGTTCGAGCGCGCGATCGTGGTCCTGGAGGACATCGACGAGGCAGTCTACCGCGTCGACCGGATGTTGCGTCAGTTGCTCATGGCTGGAATGCTCGACGGGGCGCGAGCGCTCGCGTTCGGTGCGTGCACGAACTGCCCGGAAGCGTCGGACGACGGCGCGCGCCGGCTCGATGACGTCGTCGGTGAAACCGCCGAGCTGCTCGGCATTCCGGCGGTGTCGGGGGTGCCCGTCGGCCACATCGGCGAGCAGTGGACGCTCCCGCTGGGCGCGCACGCGGTGCTCGACGCGGACGCCCGGACCCTGACCGTACTCCGACGCTGACGACCGACTGAACGATACTCACGCCTATGACCTACAAGACCGGCACCGATCTCGTCAACGAAGCCAAAGAGCGCGTTCGCGAGGTGACGCCACGCGAAGCGCTCGCCATGCAGGAACGGAACGAGGACGTCGTGTACCTCGACGTCCGCGAGCCGAACGAGTGGAACCTCGGGCACCTGCCTAACGCCGTGCACATTCCGCGCGGCCAGCTCGAGTCGAACATCGAGATGCTGGTCGATCGCGACCAGCCCATCGTGATCTACTGTGCGCGCGGCAACCGATCCGCGCTTGCCGCCGACACGCTGCAGCAGATGGGCTACACCAACGTCGCGTCAATGGCGGACGGGTTCGGGGGGTGGGTCGCGATCGGAGCGCCCGTGGAGGATTGACGATGCTGCGTGGCAACGCGCGCGCCGATTCGACCGGTAACATCCCGGGGCTCGTCGAGCACCCCACCCTGCGCCGCCTCGCGCGCGCGCTCGAGGAGCGTCCCGGCGGGCTCGCCCCGGACGATGGCGCGCCGCGCCGCGCCGCGGTCGCGGTCGTCTTTCGTCACATCGGCGACGACGTGCTCGAACTGCTCCTCATCAAGCGGTCGGAACGTGTGGGCGACCCGTGGAGCGGCCACGTCGCGCTCCCCGGCGGCCGTCACGAACCGGGCGACGCGACCCTGCAGGATACCGCCGTGCGCGAGACCCTCGAGGAGACCGGCATCGACATCGCACGCGACGGTGTCGTGTTAGGCATGCTCGACGAGCTCCGGCCGCGCACGCCCGTGCTGCCGCCGATCATCGTGACGCCGTTCGTGGCCGTCGTTCCGGCCGGCGTGGCGATCGTGGCGAGCGACGAGGTGGCTGACGCGTTCTGGGTCCCCCTCGCGTCGCTTGCCGACCCGAGTATCGCGGTCGAATCGGAAGTCACCTCGCGCGGAACGACGTGGCGCGTTCCGACGTACCAGCTCGGCGTGCACGTCGTGTGGGGGATGACGGAGCGCATCCTCCGCAATCTTCTCTCACTCATCGAGCCGCGGTCGGTCCTGTGACACGCCGCTTGCCAGAGCAAACGGGCGGGCCTATGTTAGGTTAGCCTAAAACAGAACTTCTTCGCGTCCAAACTTGGCCGCCCTCGGCCAACTCGATCGAATATGACCGCTTCGCAGCGCACGTCCCCCGACCTCGACGGCTCCACGACGGCATCGCCGGCCGCGGGGCCCGAGCCTGGCTGGCGCCTGTCACGCGTCAGCCCGAGCCTCGCCGAGGTCTACCGGTCCGTCCCGGTGACCGGCGCCACCTGGTGGCGCAAGATCATGGCGTTCGCCGGCCCTGGATACCTCGTCGCGGTCGGCTACATGGACCCGGGCAACTGGGCAACGGACCTGGCCGGCGGCTCTCGGTTCGGGTACACGCTCCTGAGCGTGATCCTGATCTCGAACCTCATGGCCGTGCTGCTTCAGGGGCTCGCATCGAAGCTCGGTATCGTCACCGGGCGCGACCTCGCCCAGGCCTGCCGCGATCACTATGGACCGAAGACGAATTTCATCCTCTGGGTGTTGTGCGAGATCGCGATCGCGGCGTGCGATCTCGCGGAGGTCATCGGCACCGCGATCGCGCTGAACCTGCTGTTCGGCATCCCGCTCGCGTGGGGCGTCGGCATCACCGCGCTCGACGTGCTGCTCGTCCTCTACCTGCAGAACAAGGGGTTCCGCCTCCTCGAGGCGCTCGTGATCGCGCTCGTCGCGACCGTTGGCGTCTGCTTCCTGTTCGAGCTGATCGTCTCGCGCCCCGACCTCGGCGGCGTGTTCGCGGGCTTCGTGCCGAGCCCGCAGATCCTGCAGGACCCCGAGATGCTCTACATCGCGATCGGCATCCTCGGCGCGACCGTGATGCCGCATAACCTGTATCTCCATTCGTCGATCGTGCAGACGCGGAAGTACGAGCTGACGACGGAAGGAAAGCGCGAGGCGGTGCACTTCGCGTTCGTCGATTCGACCATCGCGCTCTCGTTCGCCCTGTTCATCAACGCGTCGATCCTGATCGTCGCCGCCGCGACGTTCTATCGCACGGGCAACACTCAGGTCGCGGAGATTCAGGACGCGTACCTGCTGCTCTCGCCGCTGCTTGGCGTGGGCGCCGCGAGTACCGTCTTCGCGCTCGCCCTCCTGGCGTCGGGACAAAACTCGACGCTCACCGGAACGCTTGCGGGCCAGATCGTCATGGAGGGGTTCCTCAACATACGGATCCGGCCGTGGCTCAGGCGGCTCATTACGCGCGCCATTGCCATTGTGCCGGCGGCGATCGTGGCCATCTTGTACGGCGAGAGCGGGACGGCAAAGCTTCTCGTGCTGAGTCAGGTGATCCTGAGCTTTCAGCTGTCGTTCGCGGTGTTCCCGCTGGTGATGTTCACGTCGGACCGCCTGAAGATGGGGGAGTTCGTCAACCCGGGTTGGCTCAAGGTTCTCGCCTACCTGGTCGCGATGATCATTGCGTCGCTCAACGTGTGGCTCCTGTTCCAGACGTTCCGCGAGTGGCTGGCCTGACATGTACCACCGCATTCTCGTTCCGGTCGAGAACTCCAGTTATGACGAACGGATTCTCGATCACGTGCGCCAGCTCGCCCGCTTCTGCGGCGCGTCCATCGTGCTGATTCATGTGGCGGACGGCTGGGCGGCGCGAAACATCCAGCATCTGAACCTGCGCGAGTCCGAGGAGATGCGCGCCGACCGCGAGTACATCGAGCGGCTGGCTGCGACACTGTCGTCCGAGGGATTGCAGGCCGAGGCGGTACTCGCGACGGGTGACCCGTCGGCCGAGATCGCCGCGGCGGCCGAGCGCGAGCACTGCGATCTCATCGCGATGTCGACGCATGGGCACCGTTTCATTGCCGACCTGATCTACGGCAGCGTCGCGAGTGCCGTGCGCCACATGACGAGCATCCCCGTGCTGCTCCTGCGCGCGCCGGCACCCGCGAAACAGAAAACCGCCGTTCCGTGACCGCGCAGAAGCCATCGCGGCGCGTGCGTGTCACGGCACGGGAGGCGGAAGATGCGCGACTGGCCGACTTGACGGCGCCGGTCGAGGATTACCTGAAGGCGATCTACGAGATCGAGCTCAGCCACGAGGCTGCCGCGACGAACGACATAGCGCATCGGCTGCAAATCGCGCCCGCGTCGGTCAGCGGTATGGTACGCCGCCTCGCGGACCAGGGGTTGCTGGCGTACGAGCGGTACCGCGGGGTTCGGTTGACGGATCGCGGGCGCCGGGCAGCTCTCCGAACGATTCGCCGCCATCGGGTCATCGAGGCTTATCTCGTGAAGGCCCTGGGGTATGCCTGGGACGAGGTGCACGCCGAGGCGGAGCGGCTCGAGCATTCGGCGTCGGATGAGCTGGTCGATCGAATGGCCGCGGCGATCGGGGAGCCTGACACGGATCCGCACGGCGCGCCTATCCCGACGCGCGAGGGCGTGATCGATGAAACGAAGCACAGCTCGTTGGCGGATCTGGCAACGGGGCGCCGCGCTCGTGTCGTGCGCGTGGGCGACGAGAACGATGAGTTACTCCGCTACCTGGCTTCGCTGGGCATCAGGCCCGGGGTCAGCGTCACCTTGCTCGACCGCGCGCCGTTCGAGGGACCGCTGACGGTGCGCGTGGGGCAGGTGCAGCATCAGATCGGGCACGCACTCGCCGGGAGGATCCTCGTGGAAGGCGGTGCGTAATCATTTGACGCGCGGGAATGCTCCTTGCCCCCAAGGTCGTCGCAGAGAGGGGATACGCATTCGAAGGTGGAGGATACAGTGGCTGCACACCCGCCCACGCAGGTCGACGTCGACGCCGGCATTCCCGACCTCATTCGCCGATTGACGGATGACTCCAAGCGACTGGCGACCGACGAGGTGCGTCTCGCGAAGATGGAGCTCCGCGCGAACGTGCGGACCGGCATCCGCGGCTCGTTGTGGCTGGCGGTCGCGCTCGCGGTCGGCGTCGTCGCGTTGGTCGCACTGACGGTGTTCCTCATCGCGGTGGTGTCGATGATCGCTGGCGGAAACGTCTGGGCCGGCACACTCATCGTCGGCGTCATCGAGCTCGTCGCGGGGTGGCTCGTCCTGCGCCGCGGCCTCGCGAACCTGAAGGAACCGTCATACACGCTCGAGGCATCGAGGGAATCCCTCAAGGACACGGCGGCGTGGGTCCGCCATCCGGCTACGCCCTGACGGCACTCCTCGTCACGCTGGTACTCGCGACGCCGGTTGCGGCGCCGGCGCAGCGGATCGACTCCGTCGCGCCGGCGACATTGGTGGAGCGCACCATCGCAATCGACGAGCGCCTCGCCGCCGACGCGGGACTCCGCGTGGGCGACCGCGTCATGATCGCCGCCGAGCCGGGGGCCGCGCGTGTCGATACGGTGCGCATCGCGGCCATCGTGAAGCGCCAGGCCGACCCTTCGGAGGTGGCACGCAGCGACTACCGCATTCGCATGCACCTCGGCCATCTGCAGCGCGTCCTCGGATACGGCGATCGCGTGGATCGCTTCGCCATGCAGACCGCCGGAGGGCCCGCGACCGACTCCGTGCTCCGGCGCGTGAATGCGACCGCGTTCGGCTTCCGCGCGTATCGGTCGGAGGCGATCGCGGTCGAGACGTCGAAGACCTTCCAGGTCGTGAGCCGGTTTCATCGGGCGATCGGCGTCATCACGATCGTCGCGAGCGCGACCTTCCTGCTCTGTATCATGTTGCTCAAGGTCGATGAGCGCCGGCGCGACGTCGCCGCGATGCGGCTCATGGGGATATCACGGTCCACGGTCGTGCGGTCGGTGATGCTCGAATCATCGTTCGTGGCGCTCGCGGGGAGCCTCGCCGGCGTGGGGCTGGGGCTCGTGGTCGCCTGGTTCGTGAACGAGCACTACCAGGAGGTGTATCGCACGCCGCTGCGGTTCGCGATCGTCACGCCAGAAACGGTAGCGGTATCGGTCGCGCTTTCCCTGCTGCTCGGTATCGGGGCCGGGGCGCTCGCCGCACGCCGCCTGGCGCGCACGCCACCGCTCCGACTGTTCGGGCGCTGATGCGCGTTCGCCTCGCAGCACTGTCGCTGCGCCGTCATCTGAGTCGCACACTGCTCGCCGGGCTCGGCGTTGCGGTGTCGGCGGCAATGCTCCTCGACATGGTGATGCTGGCGACGGGGATGCGCGAGTCGTTCGCGAGCCTGCTCGGCCGCAACGGGTTCACGATTCGCGTATCGCCGCGCGGCACGCTTCCGTTCGACAGCGAAGCGACGATCGGCGACGCCTCGAGCGCGGCGGAGGAGATCGCGCGGGTGCCCGGCGTCACCGCGGTCGCGCCCGTGCTCG
>DASURJ010000777.1:0-4223 GCA_036280115.1 Gemmatimonadaceae bacterium | reverse complement strand
TCCAGCCGCTGCTCGATGGCCGCCAGCCGCGCCGTCTCGCCCAGCGACTCCGCCTCGGCGCGCGCGCGCGCCCACAGCTCGAGCGCCGCGTCGTACTCGCCCAGCCGCTGCTTCGCGCGCGCGAGGTCCTCGACCAGATCGGCGGCGCGCGCCGCGATCGCAGTGTCGTTGTCGGCCGCGTGCTCGCGATCGTGGATCTCGAGCGCCGCCTCGAGGTACGCGGCCGCTTCGCGCGTGGCATACTTCGCGAGAGCCGCGCGTCCGGCTGCGCCCAGGTATCGTGCGGCTTTCGGCGTCGCCTCACCGGCGGCCCGCGCGAAATGGAACGCGAGCTCGTCGGCGTGGGCGTCGGCCAATGCCCCGTAGAGCCGCTCGAGCGCCATCGCGATCCGACCGTGCATCAGGCGAGTCTTCGCGCGCCCCAGCTCCGAGTAGAGCGTCGCCTGCAGCGTCGGATGGGTGAAATCGTAATGAATCTCATCGTCGACCGACGGCCCATCCGCCAGGACCCTGTCGCGACGTAACTCGTCGATGGCATCGACGAGCTCGCGCTCGGGAAGCTCCGAGACCGCCTGAAGGACCGGGTACGACGTGCGCGAGCCCAGCACAGCCGCGACGTCGGCGACCGCGCGCGCCCCCGTGCTGAGCCGCTCGAGCCGGGCGATGATCGCGTCACGCACCGTGTGCGGAAGATCGAGCTCGCCGACATCCCACCCGACCCAGCGCCCGCCTTCGCGGCGCAGCCGACCGGAATCGACCAGCGCCTTGAGCATCTCCTCTGTAAAGAACGGATTGCCGCGCGTGCGCTCGTAGAGCAAGGCGGCGAAGGTTCGCGTGACCGCGGGATCGGCCTCGAACACTGCCGCGAGGAGCGCATCGCTGTCCGCGCGCGTCAACGGCGCCAGCTGCACGGTGTGCGCGACACCCAGGCCAACGAGCGACCGTTCGGTACGCGCCAGCGTCGTGGTCGCCGCTCGCTCCGAGTCATTGTACGAGCAGAGGAGCAGCAGCCGGTGACTGCCGAGCTGGCGCGCGGTGAAATGCAGCAGCTCGAGGGATGACGCGTCCGCCCATTGCAGATTCTCGAGCACGATGAGCGTGGGCGTTCGTGCAGCGAGGCGGCCGAGGAACTGCGCGAAGTTCCAGAGGACACGGGCCTTGACGTCGGACGTCATTTCGTCGCGACCGCGAGACTCGACGCGCAGCCCGAGCGCGGGGAACAGCCGGGCAAGCTCCGCTTCGCCTCCGCGAGACAGCACCGACAGTGCGGCCGCGTCGAGCGCGCGCAGCGCGGGCAACAGGGCGTCCGAGAAGAGCGCGTACGGGACGCCGCTTTCGACGGGGTAGGCGCGGCCGGTCACGGCCATCCAGCGTCGGCGTGTCGCCTCGGCGACGAGCGCTCCGGCGAGTCGCGTCTTGCCGATGCCTCCCTCGCCCGCGAGGAAGATGGTGGATGGGGCGCCCCGCTCAGCCGCGTCGAGCGCGCGTGTCAGCGCCTCGAGCTCGGCCCGCCGGCCCACCAGGGGCAGGGTGCCTAACGAGTGGCGCCGACCCGAGAGCGACTCGCGCTCCTGGCTTCCATTCGAGAGGACACGCATCCGAGCCGTCCGCCGGTGGGGATGCCGGATGCTACCCTCCGGCCCCACCCCGGCGCCAGCCGGTCGTTACCAGACACCGACGCGTGTTACCCGCTCGATCGCACTGGCGAACCTAGGCGCTCCCGTATGCAGTCGCTGGTTCAGTCGCGCCGACGTCTCCGAAGCGCCGTTCGCGCCGCTGGTACTCGGTGATGGCCGCGTCCAGGTCGCGCGCCGAGAACTCCGGCCACATCCGTGGCGTGAACACGAGCTCGGCGTATGCGCATTCCCAAAGAAGGAAATCGCTCAGTCGCTGTTCCCCGCCGGTCCGGATCAGGAGATCGACGTCGGGAATCGGCTCGGGGACGTGGGCAGCCGCAGCCATCGCTTCGGCGAAGCGCTCGCGCGTGAGCGGCCCGCCGCGCAGACGCGACGCCGCATCCACGATGAGATCACGTGCGGAGTAGTCCACGGCCACCCGCAACTGCATGTCCCGCCCGTGTGCCGTCGCCTCCTCGGACGCGGCAATCGCGCGGCGCAGCGTCCCGCCAAGCCGATCGCGTCGCCCGACAACGGTGAGGCGGATGCCGTTCGCGATGCACCGCTCCGTCTCGGCCGCGAGGTACCGCCGAAACAGCGCCATGAGCGCGGCCACTTCGGCCTCGGGACGGCGCCAGTTGTCCGACGAGAACGCGTACAGCGTGAGCGCTTCGATCTGGAGGCGGCGTGCCGCCTCCACGGTGCGCTTCACGGCGCGAGCGCCGGCGGCATGCCCGAACGTGCGAGGGCGCCCGCGCGCGTGCGCCCAGCGCCCGTTACCGTCCATGATGATCGCGATGTGGCGAGGCATCCGCCGCGGCGGGTGAGAGGAGTGCGTTGTGCTCACGTTCGTTCGTTGAATCAGACAGCGGTCCGCTCGGTCACCCGTCCCTCGCGGCACGGATGAGTGCTTCCATGTGATCGAGGTACCGCTCGAACGCCTTACGCCCTGGTGCCGTCAACGCGTACGCGGTTTTCGGCATGCGTCCCTCGAACGACTTCGTGCAGGAGATGTAGCCAGCCTCCTCGAGCTTCCGGGCGTGCACGCTCAGGTTGCCGTCGGTCGTCTGCAACAATTCCTTCAACTCGTTGAACGTCAACGACTCGTTGGCCGCCAGGGCACTGACGATGCCGAGGCGCATCCGCTCGTGAATCAGACGATCGAGTGAGGTCGGCGTCGCCTCCGCGGCGCGGCCACGCACGCTTCGCAGCGCCTCCTTCTCGTCGTCCCGCTTCCGACCGCCACCCCGCGGGTCAGGGACTGCGCTGTGTCTAGCCACCGTGCCTCCTCGCGATCTGAATTCCGAACACCACGTGCACGACTCCGAACCCGGCGACCATGAGCCACTCGCCAACGGCGGGTGGCGCGAACAGGGCCGCCGCGCCGAGGACCATGAAGCACAACCCCATGACCGGGATGATGCGCACCGAAAACGCTCCGCCCGCGACAACGGCCGTCCCGTACAGCAGCAACCACACGCCCGGCAGCAGGTCGTTCGCCCCGATGCGCAGTAGCGCCCCGGTGAGCAGGGCCCCCACCACCATCGCCGGGGAGAACGCGAGCGCGAGCTTCTGCGCCGGCCCCGACACCATCGACAGTTGCGACCGCCTCGCCTTTCGCGCCGTCAGTGCCAGCGAGAGTGCGATGCACGCCACGGCAGTGGCCACCCACGTTCCGACAGTCCACGACACCGTGGGCCGGAGCCGGGCAACACCCGCCGCCACGATGGCGAGGCCGCCAACAGCGGCGATCCCCCATCCCGAGATGGCAGTGAATGTTCCGGCTCGCTCCATCGTGTCACGGATGAAGCGAAGATTGTCCAGTGCACGGTCGCTGAGCGCAGGGTCGCGCTCGGCGGGCTCAGGGCGCAGCGGTCGCACAGTGGCCATGGTGGAGGCTATCAGGCCGACTCACAGTTGTCAAGCACTTTTCATTGAAAAGTGAATCCGTGACCTAGCTCGCGGCCGGGCCGGGTGGCGGGTCACTCGCCGGGAACGACTGCTCGACGGTGAAGTCCAGCCGACGCTCATCGATCGCCTCGGCGAATACCTCCAGCACGCGCGCGCCGAAGCGCGGCAGGGCGTCAACGCCGCGGGTCGTGACGAGCTTCTGATCCACGACGACCGGCTCATCGACCCACGCACCGCCAGCCTCGCGCACGACGGTGGCCAGGTCCGGCGACGACGTCACGGTCCGACCGCGCACCGCGTCGGCCGCGACGAGCACTCCAACCGCGTCCCCGATCGCCGCAACGGGCTTGTCCGCGTCGATGAACGCTCGCACGAACGCAACAGCGCCCGGGTGCGTCCTGAGCCGATCCAGATTCGCGTGTCCACCGGGTAGCACGAGAGCCGAGTACTGTCCCGCGCGCACCTCGCTCAACACGCGACCCACCGGAAATCGCGCCGCGATGTCGTCCGGCTGCGTTCCGCGAATTTCCCCGCCCTCGAGCGAGACGAGGTGCACGTCGGCGCCGGCGTCCGCGAGCGCCCGCCACGAATCAGCAAGCTCGCGCTCGTCGACTCCGTCGGTCGCGAGAAATGCGATCGCGCGCCCGCTGACGCCGCTGGCCATGATCCCTACCCCGTCGATAAGTGGTTGGTTCT
>DASURJ010000776.1:0-2789 GCA_036280115.1 Gemmatimonadaceae bacterium | reverse complement strand
TCACCGCGCTCGACGACCCCGCGGTGCTGAGCGGTGAGCTGGGCCCATCGACGATCACCGGAGCGACTGCCGCGGCGCGGTCGGCCTCGGCGCGGCGAACGAGACGGCTCGTCACCTTCGGCGTTGGGGTCATCGCCGTCGCGGCCGGTGGGTATGTCGCGTCGCAACGGCTGCTGGCACCCACCAGCGCAACGACCGCGGCCGCTGCCGCGGTTCCCAGCATCGCCGTGCTTCCGTTCGTCGAGCTCGGAAGCGATTCGACCGGTCTGGCGGCGAGTGCGGTCGCCACGGAGCTCACGAGCTCCCTCGCGCGCGACGGCCGCGTCCGCGTCGCGTCCGGCAACACGGCGCTCGCGCTGCAGAAGAGGCTTGCCCTTGGGCAGAACGTGGCCGACGCCGTCACGCTCTACGTCGAGGGCGTCGTGCAGCGTGAGGCGAACCGCGTGCGGGTGGACGCGCGCATGGTCAACGCCGCGGACGGCTTCATGGTGTGGGCCGAGAGCTACGAGGGCGACGCCACCCAGCTGCTCGCCCTCCGCCGTGACATCGGCGTCGCGGTCGTCGATGCCGTTCACCACCAGCTCGGGCTCTCACCAACGAGCGGCGCTCAGCCGGATAGCGCACGACGATAGGATCAGTCCTGTAAGGATCCGACAGGATCGGTCCTGTAAGGATCCGACGATGCCCGTCGGTCGAGTAATCCGTGATCGACCGGCGTGCCTCTCCGCGGCCGCGTACAACTCCTCCGACGGCGGGCGTCTGCCGCACGGGACATCTTCGTCATCCTGTCCATCCTGTCCATCCTGTCCATCCCCCTCCTGCCTTTTCCCTAGTTGGACCGGCCCCGATGCGAACGGGGCGCGATGAAGTCGGACAAGGGAGCAGTAAGCGGAGCATCGACTTCGCGGATTGCCGCCGACCGGTCGCGAGGTAGATTCGCGCTCGTCGCGCGCCGCGACCTGCGGCGCCCCTGTCCCCTGTCCACGCTTCCATGACAGACACGCCCACGCACGCCGCTGCCGGCGAGCCCGGCGCCGATCACGCCGGGTGGATCATCGCGCGGGCAGGCGCGAGCGGATTCCGCACCGAGCTCGACATGGCCGGCTTTCCGCTTGTCTCCGATGAGCCCGTCAGCGTGGGCGGCAGCGGAGCGGGTCCCACGCCATACGAGCTGCTCCTCGGCGCCCTCGCCTCGTGCACGGCGATGACCGTTCGCATGTATGCATCGCGGAAGCAATGGCCGCTCGAGAGCGTGGAAGTTCGCATTCGTGATACCCCAGCACACATCAAGGATTGCCTGGACTGTGAGACGGAGGCCGTCGGAGTGCGACGCCTCGACCGCGTCGTCCAATTCGAGGGGCCGTTGTCCACCGAGCAGCACGCGCGACTGCTCCAGATCGCCGATCGTTGTCCGGTGAAGCAGACGCTCGAGCGTGGCATTCAGATCCGAACCGTGGAGTAACCCCGATGTCAGACGCCCGCCGTACGCGCCACGTGATTGCCGCCGCCCTGCTCGGGACGGCGACGGTCACGCCCGTGTTCGCCACCATCGCG
Source organism: Gemmatimonadaceae bacterium (assembly GCA_036280115.1). Taxonomy (GTDB): domain Bacteria; phylum Gemmatimonadota; class Gemmatimonadetes; order Gemmatimonadales; family Gemmatimonadaceae; genus JAJKIV01. The sequence continues at coordinate 1,235 of DASURJ010000776.1, read as the reverse complement.
CTGGCGCAGGCGACAGCCCCGCCGACACCCGCATCGGTCCTCGGCTTCGAGCCCGGCACCGACCGGAAGCTTCCCACGTGGAAGCAGGTGACGGACTATTTTGCCGCGCTCGACCGGGCGAGCCCTCGCGTCACGGTGCGCACGCTGGGCAAGACGACGTTAGGCAGGCCGTTCATCGTGGCGTTCATCGCCGAGCCGGCGACGCTCCAGAATCTCGAGCGCTATCGCGAGATCCAGCGCAAGCTCATGGACCCTCGCCTCCAGCGCCCGGGGGAACGCGAGCGACTCCTCGCCGACGGCAAGGTCGTGGTGCTCATCACGTCGAGCATCCACTCCACCGAGGTCGGCGGATTCATGACGCCGTTGGTGCTCGCCGATCGCCTCGCTCGCGCCGCGACGCCCGAAGCGCGGCAGATCCTGGCGAGCTCGATCGTCATGCTCGTCCCGTCGCAGAACCCGGATGGCGTGGACATCGTCGGCGACCACTACCGCGCGACGCTCGGCACCCCGACCGAGGGAACGGGGCCGGCCGACCTGTACCACTACTACACGGGGCACGACAACAATCGCGACTGGTACGCGTTCACACAGGTCGAGACCCGCTACACGATCGACTCGCTGTACACCCCGTGGAACCCGCAGATCGTGAACGACATCCACCAGCAGGGGCCGAACGCGGGGCGGATCTTCGTGCCGCCCTACATGGACCCGGTGGAGCCGAACATCGACCCGATCCTCACGGCCGGCACGAACTCGTTAGGCTCGGCGATGAGCTGGCAAATGGTCGCCGATGGGCTCACGGGCGTCGCGACCAACGCGTCCTACGACCAGTGGTCGCCCGCACGACAATACTCGTTGAATCACCGCGGCGTGCGCATTCTGACCGAGACCGCGAGCGCCCGGCTCGCGACGCCCATCGAGCTGCCGTTCGAGCGGCTCGGTACCGGGCGCGGCTACGACGCCAAGGTGACGTCATGGAACTTCCCGACGTTGTGGCCGGGTGGGCGCTGGGGCATCGGCGACATCGTCCGGTATCAGACCGCCGCGAGCTGGGCGATGCTCGTCGAAGCAGCTCGCGATCGGCGCGGGTGGCTCGAGAGCTACGCCCAGCTGGGTGAGCGGGCCCTTGGCGAGTTGCCACCCTGGGGACGCGATCCGTGGCCGTCCGCGTTCGTCATCCCGAAGGCACAGGCGGACACGCAGGCGCTGCAGCGGCTCGTCTGGACGCTTCAGCA
>DASURJ010000775.1:0-6573 GCA_036280115.1 Gemmatimonadaceae bacterium | reverse complement strand
AACATGTCGCTGCAGAGGAGCACGTGACCGCCGTTCTCCGCTGCCGCGAGGTCCACCTCCGATCCCGGGTAGTGGCGTCGCGCGTCGAAGTAGCCCTCGCCGTACACGCGAAGCCGAGCGACGCCGCCGTCCGGAAAGATGTTGAGACGGAGATGTGTGACTGGCTCTCGGTCCTGCACGGCGAACGCGTTCTTCGCATCGCCGTCGAGCGGCGACCGCGGTACGAGCTCGCGCCACGATGCTTTCTCGGCGATCGTCTCCGGATCCGGTGTTCCGTTGGTCGCGCACCCCTCGATGGAACAGGACTCGGGGAAGTTCCCGCGGAAGAAGCTGGTATCCACCACCACTCCGCGCACAGTGCCCGGGATGCCGAGGCGGATGATGCACCAGTCGTAGCCGGGCGTGCGACGCCGTCGCGTTTCCCAGCCATCCATCCATTTTCCGCGCTCGGTGTAGACGCCTTCGCGCCACTCCGCCGGTGACGACTTGAGCAGCGCCTCCTTCGGCGCGAAGAACTCGTCGTTCGCGAGCAGCACGGCACCTCCGGCCCGCTCGGCGGCGAGGTCGATCAGGTCGATGAAATCCGCTACTCGTTCGGTCATGAATGCGAAGGGACAAGGAGCCGCCCGCCTGGAGCATCGACCGGGCCGGTCGTACGATGGTAGGCGAGCGAACCTCGCACGTAGGTGGCTTCCACGATGCCACGCAATTGCCTGCCGAGGTATGGCGTGAGCGGATGACGGTGGAGCAGCTCGCCGGGCTTCAGCGTCGCCACGGGGGTCGGGTCGAAGAGCACCAGGTCCGCATCGAATCCAGGAGCGATGCGACCCTTGTGCCCGCCGAGTCCAACGAGCCGAGCCGGCGCCTCACACATCCAGTCGCCGACGCGCTCGATCGGAATACCGCGCGCATGCATTGCGGTCCAGACCACGCGTAACCCAAACTGGAGCGATGCGATACCGCCCCAGGCGACGAAGAAGTCCTTCGCGTCGCGTCGCTTCATGCCTGGCGGGCAGGGCGAGTGATCCGAGACGATCGTCGTGATCTCGCCCGATCGAAGGGCGTCCCACAGTCCTTCCCGCTCCGCCGCACCCCGAATGGGAGGCGCGCACTTGAATTCCGTGGCGCCCGCCGGGATCTCCGCAGCCTCGAAGAAGAGATAGTGCGGGCAGGTCTCGGCCGAGACGCGGACGCCGCGGCGCCCGCCGTCCGCTACCAGCCGAGCCGTTTCGGGACTCGACACGTGAACGATGTGTACGCGAGCCCCGACGACCGCGGCCAGCTCCATCACGAGCACCACCGCCTCGTGTTCCGCTGCGGCCGGCCTCGAGGCGAGATACGTCGCGTACGACGCCGGATCGCCGACTGCCGCCTCGAGTGTAGCTGCCTCGATGGGCAGCGGAAGCTCGGCGTGCACCATGAGTGGGAGCCCGAGCTCGGCGACGACCAGGAGCGCGTCGCGCAGCCCCTCCTCCGACACGTGAGGGAATTCGGCGACCCCCGATGGCACGAGGAAGCACTTGAAGGCGAGGACTCCCGCGCGCGCGAGGCCGCCCAGCGCCTCGACATTACCGGGGACGACCCCACCGATGAAGCCGACGTCCACCCACGTCTTCCCTCTCGCCGCGGCGACTTTCTCGGCAAGCGCCGTGGCGGAGGTCGTCGCGGGGATGGAGTTGAGCGGCATGTCGAGAAGCGTCGTCACCCCACCGGCGGCAGCCGCGCGTGTCGCGGTCTCGAACCCCTCCCACTCGGTGCGCCCGGGGTCGTTCACGTGGACGTGCGTGTCCACGAGACCGGGCAGCACTACCAGCTCGCCCGCGTCGAGGACCGATGCGCCCTCTCCCGCGAGCTCGTCGTGCTCGCCGAGTCGCGTTATGCGCCCGTGCGTGATGTGGATGGTCGCGGGTCGCACTCCTTCCGGCGTCAGAACGTGTCGGCCTCGAACGGCGCGCGGAACGGACACGCGTGGCGAGACACGCTCGGAGAGCGGTCCTACCACCCTCGCACCGTCATCACCCAGACGTCGCTCTCGCTCTGCGCGAGGGTGAAGTAGAACCGCCTGCCATCGGTGGCGAACTCGGGGCGTCGCGCGGGGCGGAGCGGCTCGTCGAACCGCACGAGCAGTCTCGGAGCGCCGCCAGCGGGGTCGAGCGCCCAGATCCCCGCCTCGCCGTGATCGTCGAACGCCTTCATGTAGAGCACACGGCCGTCGGGCGCCCACTGAATGGCAACCGGGTTCGGTTGTGCCGCCGACGTGTCGGATGCGTCGTAGAGCGCGCGCGACGTCGCCTCCGCGTCGGGCCCCGATCCCATCAGGCGTACCTGTCTCGAGGCAATGTAGGCGAGGCGACTCCCGTCACGGGACCAGCGCCCGCCAAAACCGCCGTGCTTCGTGACCTGTCGCGCCTCGCTCCACGTCGAATCGCCCGTGCGGGTGAGCTCGAACAACTGATCTACCTTACCCGTCCACCGGTGGAACAGGATGCGGCGCATGTCGGGCGAGAGGACCGGCGTGTGCTGCTCGTCATTCCCCGTCGGATGGATCGGCCGCGGCGGGCCACCGCTGGCCGGTACGATGAACCCGCGCCTAACGCCGTCCACGAAGCTGTAGAACAGGAGCGCGCGCCCGTCGGGCGACCACGTGGGCCGATGGTCCCCGGTCGGGCCGTCGACCACGCGCTCGACGTCGCCTCCATCGAGGGGAAAACGGTAAATGTCCTGGCTCCCACCCCCGTCGGCGTCGAACGCGAGCCACTTTCCGTCCGGGGAAACGTCGAGGCCCTCGACCGTCTGCGTACCGCGCGTGATGGGCACCGCGCCACTCGTTCCGACCGGTCCGCCGGCCGGAATCGGCAGGGCCCACACGTTCGAGCTCTGCGTGAACACCGAGTACGCGACCGCGCGTCCGTCCCGCTGCACCGAAACCGTATGCGCGCCCAATCCGGTCGTCAGGCGTGTCGGGCTCCCCGCCGGCTCGCCCGATGCGCCTAACGTCACCAGGAAGAGATCGCGTGCGCCGTCGCGATCGGACACGAACACGAGCCGGTCGGGCCCTATCCACTCGGGGCTCGTATTGAGGTGATCGCCACCCGCCACCTGAACCGCAGCGCCACCGGTCGCAGGAACGACCCACACGCTGCTCGGTGCGAGATTGCCGACGTTCGTGAATCCGACCTGCATCGTCGCGGCGCCGGCGCCGTAGACGAACGCGGCATTGCCCGCCACGGCCGCGATCCAGCGTCCGTCCGGCGACCAGGCGAGCGAGTGCGCGCTCGGCAAGGTGCCGAGCGCGCTCGCCGGACCTCCCGCAAGTCGGCGCGAGAATATGGTGTCCCCCTGGACCCACGCGAGCGTCCTGCCATCCGGCGACCACTCCGGATAGAACGCGCGCGCATTCCCGGCCGGCACCGGGATCACCGGCCGCGAAGGCCCGCCGAGCGCCGGCACCATCCACACCGCCCCGCCAGCCTGGTATACCAGATGAGACCCGTCCGGCGACCATCGCGGCCGCCGGTGATCGCCCCCGAAATCGCCCGAGACGCGGACCGCGCGGCCGCCATCGACGCGACGGACGTAAACGCGCATCGCCCCCTCCGGGCCGGCTGCGTACGCGAGCAGTCGGCCATCGGGCGCGAGTGCAGGATCCACCTCCAGACCCGCATCGAACGTGATCTTTCGCGACCCGCCGAGCTCCGGAGTACGCGCACCACCGCTGTTCAGCAGCACCGCGCCGATCGCCACCGCCGCGACTACGGCCGCGACCCACGCGCCAATCGTGAATCGCCGGCGGCCTGCAGCTGCAGGCGCGATCTCGCGCGGTGTGGGCCCCGCTGGCTCAGGAACGACAGCCGCCGGGGGCGGTGGCGTCCCGGGAGTGAAGCTTCCGACCGCATGAATCCCCAGACCGGACTCGGTCCGGCTTTCCTCGATCGGCGCGGGTGGTGGCGGCGGAGTGAGATCGACGAGCCGGTTCTCGCTCCCACCGACCGGCGCCGCTACCCGCTGCTCGACGGCAGTTCCCTCCATCTGGCGTATCCGATCAGCCAACGCCAGGACGTCACGATCCGGAGGAAGCTCCAACTCCTCGGCCAGGAGCACCTCGTAGATCCGCGCCTGCTTGAGCGCACCGACGCGATCGCCCGCGCGGACGAGCGCTTCCATCAATCGCAGCGTGCGCTTCCCATCGAGCGGGTCGAGGCCGGCGAGGCGACGCCACCACGCCACCGCCGCATCGGCGTCCTGACGCTCCTCGGCGCGGCGGGCCAGTCGCTCGAGGATCGCAACGTGGTCGGTAGCCAGCGCGGTACGCTCGGACTCCATCCAGCGCTCGAACTCGGCCAGACCCGGCAGGTGGAACCCGTCGAGGAACTGACCCTTGTACAGCGCCGCCGCACCGTCGAGATCGCCCGCCGCGATTGCGGTTCGGAAGTCAGCGATGTCGGAGGAAAGGAACTCCGGCGCAAGCACGAGGTCGCGCGTGCCGGCGATGGCGTCATCGCTGCCGATCTCGCGCCGAATGGCGTAGAGCGCCTGGTTGAGTCCCTTGCGCGCCCGCTCCTCCTCGGTGTCGGTCCAGAGCAGCGCGAACAGCCGGTCTCGCGAGACGCCGCGCGAACCGGCCGCCGCCAACACCGCGAGCAGCGCGAGTCGTCGGGGCTGAACGGCAGTGCCTCCGACGCGCGCACCTTCGCGCTCGAGATAGACCTGCCCCAACGTATGGAGACGCAACACGATAGCGCTCCGGGTCCGATCGCGGTGACTTCTTGGTGACTGGTTGCACGATTGTAGGGGCAACCGAGACGCTCTACAAGGGCCGGGAAGGGTGGACGTCATTCCGAGCCGGGTACCGCGAAGCGGGTGATGAGGAATCGCGCTCATCCGGGTAGAGGGACTGGCTCTCAACCGCGACACGGCATGCAGGCGGTTTATGATCTCACCGGAACACGAACAACTCGTCCGGGACACGTGGAAGCGCTTCGAGCCTGTCGCGGTCGAGCACGCGCGCTTCTTCTACGACAAGCTCTACGAGCTCGACCCCGAGGTCCGCACGCTGTTCGCCTCGACCAACATGGACGAGCAGCGGCATCGGTTGATGGAGACGATCGGCCGATTGGTGACCGAGATCGGGGACACGGACCGGTTCGTCATGGAACTGGTCGCGCTCGGGCGGCGTCACGCGACGTATGGCGTGCGCGACAGCGACTATGACGCCGCTGGTGCGGCGCTCTTCTGGACGATCGAGCAGGCGCTGGGCCCGGAGTTCACTCCTGATGCGCAGGAGGCGTGGAACGAGGCGTATCGCGCCATGGCGTCGGTGATGCGCCGCGTTTCGACGGTCGTTACCGGAGCCCACCAGACGAACAGCGGAAACGGCCTCCAGGCGTAGGCGGTTTGCACCACGTGCCGAGTTGCAGCCGAGTCGTTGTGGCGTGAGAATACACCACGTTGGCGCCGTTCATCGAGAACCAGCCGGGCTGCATGGAGGAAGGTATGGCCACGCGTCGTGAGATGTCCCGCCGTGGGTTCGTCGGCGGTGTGGTGAGCTCGCTCGGTGCGGTTGGGCTGGCACCGGCGGACGTCTGGACGCGCCGATTGCGGCTGTCGGGTGACGTCAATACCCCCGGCCCCGAGGACGAGTACGACGCGCTCGCGAAGCTCGCGAACAACGAGAACCCGTACGGCCCCTCTGACGCGGTGGTGAAGGCCATCACGCGCGCCATGAAGTACGCGAACCGATACGGCTACCCGGACTCCGGGCTTGCCGACGAGGTCGCGAAGCAGCACGGCGTGAAGACCGAGCAGATCCTGTTCGCCGCCGGCTCGGGAGAGATCCTCAACGCCTGCTGTACGACATTCCTGCGTGACGGGCGACTCCTCGTGGGCGCGGACCCGTCGTACAACATCCTCTACTCCCGCGCGACCAGGATCACGTCGGACGTCGTCCGCGTTCCGCTGCTCCCAGATTTTCGCCAGGACATTCCGGCGCTGATCCGCGCGACGCGCCAGCACTACCGCGACGTCGGGCTCGTGTACCTGTGCAACCCGAACAATCCAACGGGTCGCCTCGTCACGAAGGACGAGGTGCGTCAGCTGCTCGACGGCATTCCCGAGGACGTGCCGGTACTCATCGACGAGGCCTACCACCACTTCGTGGACGACCCGACCTACGCCACGTCGGTGCCGTACGTCGTGGAGGGCCGGCAGGTCATCGTGGCGCGCACGTTCTCGAAGATCTCGGGGCTCGCGGGCATCCGCCTCGGGTACGCGCTCGCGCCGCGGAACCTCGTGCTGCGGATGCGGCCGTGGAGCACCGGCAGCATCAGCGCGCTCGCACGGTACGCCGGCGTGGCGGCGCTTCGCGACACGACGTCGCAGGCGTGGGTGAAGAAGGTGACGCTCGAGCTCCGCGCGAAGACGATGGCGGAGCTTGGCTCGTTAGGCTACGCGACGATCCCGTCGGACGCGAACTTCTTCATGGTGCACGTCAAGCGGCCGGTGGCGCCGCTCGTGGACGCGTTCCGGAAGCAGGGTGTGCTCGTGGGACGTCCGTTCCCACCCCTGAACGAGCAT
>DASURJ010000774.1:0-6289 GCA_036280115.1 Gemmatimonadaceae bacterium | reverse complement strand
GCAGGGACGCCAACGCTCACGATCGCGACGATCCGTTCCCCCTCCCGCACGCGGACCGCCGCGCGTGCGGCGGGATCGTCGAGCACGGCTCCCGTCCGCATGTGCGTCCCGAGCCCCCGCTCGACCGCCGCCAGCATGATGTTGGCGATCGCCTGCATGACCGCGGCATAGTCCTCCTCGCGGGTCTCCGGACTCTCGTGGAGCACCTGGGCGACGGCGATGAGGGCGGGAAACGCCTGATATTCCGCCGCGGTCTTCTCCCGCACCGCGTTCGCGGCGTCGGGATCCGGCAGCTTGCGCGCCTTGCGTTCTCCGAGCGCGAGTCCGTAGCGGCGTCGTGACTCGGGCCCGAGGACGTAGAATCGCCACGGTTGGGTGAGGTGGTGATTCGGCGCGAGAACGGCGGCATCGAGAAGGAACTCTATGTCCTCCCGCGTGATCGGGCGGGCCTGGAACTTCTTGATCGAGCGGCGCCGGGCGATGGCATCAGAAACATTCATACGGTGAATCATAGCAGGAAACTGCGCACGACCTTCAAAGGCCTCGATTCTCGCCGGCCCTCTTCCTGTCACCTCGAACTCGCGTGAAGTTGGAGTTCGTCTCCGACCAATCCGACCATGCAGCGTCGCACTTTTCTCCGCCGATCCGCCGCGCTTGCGGCCATACCACTCCTGCGCTCTACTCCGAGCATCGCAATCCCGCTGCGCAATCAGCGGGCTCCATTGCGCGTCAACGGCGCGCGCCTCAACGGCTGGCTCGCGAAGTTCGATTCCGTCGGCCGCACGGCGGGCGGGATCAATCGCGTCGCCTACTCCGACGCCGACCTCGCCGGGCGGAAATTCACGCTCGACCTCTTCCGCGACTCGGGGTTCACCCCCCGCATCGACGCCGCCGGAAACATCTTCGGCCGCCTCGACGGCACCGACCGCGCACTGAAGCCGATCCTCATCGGGTCGCACGTCGACTCCGTCACGGACGGCGGCAACTTCGACGGGCCCGTCGGCTCGTTCGGCGCCATCGAGGTCGCGCGGTCACTGCGCGAGCAGAACGTCCGCTTGCGTCATCCGGTCGACGTTGTCGTCTGGTCGAACGAAGAGGGCGGCACCATCGGAAGCAAGTGCGCCATCGGCCACCTTCCCGCGGCCGACCTCGACAAGGTGGCGCGCTCCGGGAAGACCATTCGCGAGGGGATCGGTCTGGTCGGCGGGAACGTCGCGCGCCTGAGCGACGCGGTGCTCCAGAAGGGCAGCCTTGCCTGCTACATCGAGCTGCACATCGAGCAGGGTGGGCTGCTCGAGAAGGCCGGGCTTCAGATCGGCGTCGTCGAAGGCATTGTCGGGCTGCGCTGGTTCGAGATCACCATCACCGGCTTCGCCAATCACGCCGGCACGACGCCCATGGACCAGCGTCAGGACTCGATGCTCGCCGCCGCGAAGTTCGCCGTCGCGGTGAACGAGGCAGTGCGAAGCGTACCCGGACGTACCGTCGCGACCGTCGGGCGCGTGCAGGTCACGCCCAACACGACCAACGTCATCCCCGGGCACGTGATGTTGACGGTCGACCTCCGCGACCTCGATGCCGCCAAGGTCGCGCACTACACCGAGCGCTTCGAGCAGATCGGCCGCGAGATCGGCGCCGCGACGAAGACGACGTTCGAGTTCAAGCGCACGGTGGACAGCGACCCCGCGATCTCCGATCCGCAGGTCATGCGCTGGATCGACGGCGCAGCCACATCGCTCGGCCTAACGAGACAACGGATGCCGAGTGGTGCGGGCCACGACGCGCAGGAGGTCAGCCGCATCGCGCCGATGGCGATGATCTTCGTGCCGAGCGTCGGCGGGATCAGCCATTCGCCGCGCGAGTTCACGAAGCCCGAGGACGTGGTGAACGGCGCCAACGTTCTCTTGAACGCGGTTGTCGCGGCGGATCGCCAAGTCACCTGACCCTTCGGCCGTTCCCTCCCGAGTCGCGCATGCGATGGCGCCGCCTGGACGTTCGCGGGCGGGAGGAGGCGCGCGTCCAGCTCGCGGCGACGGGGTGGCACCTGTCGGGCGAGCTCCACGTGCACGAAGCTGGCGTGACCGCCGAGCTCCGCTACGAGATCCACTGCGACTCCGCATGGCGCACACGCTCGGCGCTCATCGAAGGCGTGGCCGCGGGCGAGCCGGTTCGGTTTGTGCTCGCCGCGGACGGCGTGGGAAACTGGACGCACAACGGGACGCCGCTCCCCGAGCTCGCCGGTACGCTCGACGTTGATCTCGGATTCACGCCGGCAACGAACACGTTGCCGATCCGCCGGCTCGGGCTCGCGGTCGGTGAAAGCGCGCCGGTGCGGAGCGCGTGGCTTCGCTTCCCGGAGCTGAGGCTCGAGCCGCTCGAGCAGACCTACACACGAGAGTCCACGCACCGCTTCCGGTATCACGCGACCGTAGACGGCGAGCCGTTCATCGCGTATCTCGACACCGACGCATTCGGGCGCGTGCTGCATTACGAGGGGCTGTGGGACGCCGAAATCGCGGAGCCGAGCGATGGCTGAACGGCCTCCGGGTGACGGGCGCAACAGTACCGCGTGGACCGAATGCCGGGCCTTATGCTCGTCTTCATGCTGAACCAGATGCCGAACCGTTCCGACGTCGCCCAGAAGTTTCCGGCGCTGGTGTATCAGGCGCTGATCACACTCCGTGACCAGGCCTGCTGCTCAGCGGACGTACCGTGGATACGTTGTCTTCGCGGCGGCAGCGTACTGGAGATCGACGTCCCGCGTCACGAACGGCTCGCGGTCGGACGTCGCCGCCATCACGTCGCCGTCGGGATCGATGATCCAGCCGAGTCCCGCGAACTCATCCCCCGCGCTGCTCACGCCGCTGCGATTGGACGACAGACAGAAGGCGCCGCTCACGATGGCGGCTGCGCGCCCACCCACCAGCCAGCGCTCACGACTCGTCGCCGGCGTCGCTCTTGGCACGACGATGAGCTCCACGCCGCGAAGGCCGTAATTGCGGGAGACGTCGAGAAACCACATCTCCGTGCAGATCTGAACTCCGAGTCTTGCCGGAGCTAACTCCGCCGGATCGAACACGCCGTTTCCCGCCTGGTACCACGACGCTTCCCAGTAGCCCTCCTCGTCGGGCAGATAGCGCTTGTCGTGAAGGCCGCGCGAGCCTGCGTGAGTCACCAGGAACGCCTCGTTGACGCGCGTCACGCCACGCGCGACCGGCCGGGTCGCGATCACGAACGGAGCGCCGAGCTCGCCGATCCGCCCCTCCCATCTCCTGTGCGCGTCGAGCGCGTCACGCCATGCCGCCGCGTCGAACGCGCGGACGACGGCGAACCATCGGGCGAACGGCATCTCCGGCAGCAGCACCAGGTCGCTCCCTTCCCGTCGCGTGTGAGCACACAGGGCGGCCCAGTCGGCGTCGAAGGCGTCGCGGTCATCGCGCATCTGGCACACGGTCACGCGCATGTTCACCAATGGCTCGTCAGGACGCGTAGACCTTGTGCGCGCCAGGCATCCTCACGCAACCTCCGGCGCCGCATTCCGACGCGACCTTCCCATCAGGTGAGCTCGCCGCCAGGGCAAGAACAGTCGCCGGCTCGGCCGGCTCGCGCGGGCGTGGCCGGGCTTGCGAGGGCGCGGACGAGAGACTAACTCAGCGGTCGACCGATTCCGGAGTCACACGGATGTCTCGCTCTGCTCTGTTCGTTCGGATCGTCCTGAGCGCCGCCTGCCTGTTGGGCCCTGCGGCTTCCGCGCAGAACCAGCCAGCGTCCGACACGGCGCGGCCGCGCACCGCACCAAACACGGAGCTCCCGCTCATCCCCACGCGGCCGCTCGCGTTCACGACTGACGAGGGCACGTGGATGTCGCTCGACGTGTCGCCCGACGGGCGGACGATCGTATTCGACTTGTTAGGCGACCTGTATACGGTCCCGATGACTGGCGGCACGGCCAAACGGATCACGAGCGGCTCGGGCTTCGACGGCCAGCCACGCTTCTCGCCCGACGGCAGGTCGATCGTCTTCGTGAGCGACCGCTCCGGAAGTGAAAACCTCTACACGGTCGATCCCGAGGGCCAGCGCGTCCGGCCGCTGACAACCGGACGGAACCAGGCGTACGTCTCGCCGGACTACACGCCGGACGGCCAGTACATCGTCGTTTCCAGAGCCAACGACCTCTGGCTCTATCATAAGGATGGTGGCAGCGGACTCCGCCTGACGGGACAGCCGCAGCCCGGCCAGCAGCAACAGGGCGGACCTGGTGGCGGGAATCAGCCGAACAATTTCATGGGCGCGTCCGCCACGCCGGACGGGCGCTACATCTACGCCAGCGCTCGGACGGGCGCTGCCGGCTACAACCAGATGCTCGGCACCACGCAGGTCGTGATGTACGACCGGCAGACCGGGCGGCTCGAGCGGCGCACGCTCAACCTCGGGACGGGATTCCGCCCCGCGGTAAGCCCCGACGGCAAGTGGCTGGCGTACGGCTCGCGCCGCATGGCCGTGACGGGGCTCAAGCTCCGCGAGCTCGCGTCAGGCGATGAGCGGTGGCTCGCGATGGATATTCAGCGCGACGACATCGAGTCGCGCGGGTCGCGCGACCTGCTCCCCGGGTATTCGTGGACGCCGGACTCGAAGGCGCTCGTGCTCGCCCACCACGGTAAGATCTGGCGCGTGGACGCGACGACGGGGCAGCAGACGCAGATCCCGTTCACGGCCGAAGTCGATCAGATGATCGCCGAGCTGGCACGCTTCGACTACCCGATGAACGACTCGACGCTCACGGTCCGCCAGATCCGCGGCGCGCGCCCCTCGCCTAACGGGAAACGGCTCGTGTTCTCGGCGCTCGATCGCCTGTGGATCACGGACTTGCCCGCCGGCACGCCGAAGCGGCTCACCGGTTCCGACGTGGGAGAACATTCGCCGGTGTGGTCGCCGGACGGGCGCTACATCGCGTACGTCACCTGGACCGAAGAGGGCGGCGACATCTGGCGCATCCCCGCCGCGGGTGGGCGGCCCGAGAAGCTCACGAGGCAGTCGGCCTTCTACGACGAGATCGCGTACTCACAGAACGGCGTACGGATCGCGGCGGTGCGCGCTCCGCGCGAGCAGCGTGCCACCATTAATGACGAGATCAACCCGAACCTCATCATCACCGACCTCGTGTGGATCCCCGCCACAGGGGGCGAGGCGAAGCTCATCGCACCACTCACGAACGCCGGCCGCCCGCACTTCACCTCCGACACGACACGCGTGTGGGTGTACGACAACCAGGACGGGCTCGTCTCGATGCGATGGGACGGGACCGACCGGAAGGAACACGTCATCGTCACCGGATACCAGAACCCCGGCGGCGGACCCAACGCGCGTCCGCGGCGGGCACAGGAGCTACAGGCCTCGCCCGACGGAATGCGGGTGCTCGCCCGCGTGGACAACAAGCTCTTCGTGGTACCGCTGCCCATGACCGGTGGCCAGACCCCCACGATCTCGGTGAACCAGCCAACGAACGCCGCGGTGCCGTTCCGGCGGCTGTCACGCATTGGCGGCGACTTCCTGGGCTGGAATCCCGACTCGAAGGGCGTCTACTACTCCATGGGGCGTTCGTTCTTCCAGTACGACGTCGCGCGGGCGGACTCGCTGGCGGCGGACTCCGCGGCCAAGGCACCGCCACGACCACAGCGGCCCGACTCGACGCCTAACGCGCAAAACGTCGCGCGCGGGAAGCCCGTGTACGAGCCGGTGCGGACCGACATCACCATCACCGTGCCGAAGGATCGGCCGAGCGGAACCGTCGTCCTGCGCGGCGCCCGCATCATCACCATGAAGGGCGACGAGGTGATCGAGCGCGGCGACGTCGTCGTCACGAACAACCGTATCACGGCCGTGGGGCCGGCCGGGAGCGTCACCGTTCCCCAGGGCGCGCGAACGATCGACGTGTCGGGGAAGACGATCATGCCCGGGCTCGTGGACGTGCACGCGCACATGTGGCCGCGGTGGGGCGTCCACTCGCCGCAGCCGTACATGTATACGGTCAACCTCGCCTACGGCGTGACCACGACGCGCGACCCGCAAACGTCCCAGCCAGACGTGGTCTCCTACGGTGACGCGGTCGACGTCGGGCAGATGATCGGCCCGCGCGTCCTCGCGACGGGTCCCGGCATCTTCGTGTACGACAACGTGAGCAGCGCCGACGACGCGAAAGAGGTCATGAAGCGGTACTCGGAGTTCTACCAGACCCAGACGATCAAGCAGTACAGGGCCGGCGACCGCCGGCAGCGACAGTGGATCGTCA
>DASURJ010000773.1:0-3165 GCA_036280115.1 Gemmatimonadaceae bacterium | reverse complement strand
CCTTGGCGGTGAGGGAGCCAAGGCCAGGCGCCGGAGTCCATCCCAGAAACGCACGGCGCCATCCCTCGGTCGTTGCCGCGATGTGCGCGACCCGCCTTTATTGAAGCGTGCATAACCGCCGCGCCAACGTCGTCTGGTGGATCGCCAGCTTCGGCACCGCGACCGCCTTCGCGTTTCTCTACACCGCGCAGACGATCGTCCGCCTGAGCTACTCCGACGCGACGATCAACCTGGGGCGGATCGTGTCGCTCGCGCTCGCCGACTGGTATACGTGCGCGCTCTTCTTCCCAGTCTTCGTCGTCGCGATCCGCCGCTGGCCGCTCGACTGGCAGCATCTGGCCACCCGCCTGCCCCTGCACGTCGGACTCCTGGTGGGGGCTACCGTCGGCAAGTACGCGATCTACCTCCCCATTCGCGCGGCGCTGACCGACTCCACGCAGCCGCCGTTCGTGCAGGGCGTGGCGATGAGCGCGATCTCCGAAGCGATCGCGTTCGGATGCGTGGCGGCGGTGCTGCACGCCATCGAGTTCTACCGTCGCTACCGTGAGCGCGAGACGTACAGCCTGCAGCTGCAGGCGCGGTTGTCGGACGCCCAGCTTCGCGCCCTGCGCGCACAGCTGAACCCGCACTTCCTTTTCAACACGCTCAACGCGGCGACGACGCTGTTGCATCGCGATCCCGACGCCGCGGACGCAATGCTGACCCGCCTGGGTGAGCTCCTCCGTCTGACGCTTCGCGCCGACCCGGAGCACGAGACGGCGCTGCACGAGGAAATCGCGCTGCTCGACCGCTACCTCGACATCATGCGCATCCGGTTCTCCGACCGCGTGACGGTGACGTCCGGGGTGAGCCCCGACGTGGCGACCGCCCTCGTCCCGTCGTTCATCCTCCAACCCATCGTCGAGAACGCGTTCGAGCACGGCGTTGCACGACTGCAGCGACCGGGCGTGATCGAGATCGAGGCCCGCGCCGATGGTGACTCGCTGGTGCTCGCCGTTCGAGACAACGGGCTCGGCCCAACGCACTCGGGCGGACAGGACGGCGTGGGGCTCGCGAACACCCGCAGGCGCCTCGCCGAGCTGTATGGCGACCGCGCGTCGCTGCAGCTGGTCGCGGCGCGCGATGCCGGAACGACGGTCGAGGTGAGGCTCCCGCTCCGGTTCGACACGGTCCCGGTCCAGGACGTTGCGTCGTTAGGTTCCACGCCGTCGGCAGCGCTGGTCTCGGCGTGAGCGGCCGGCGCCGCGTGCTCGTCGCCGACGACGAGCCTCTCGCGCGGGAACGCCTTCGATTCCTGCTGTCACGCCACCCGGAGTACGATATCGTCGCGGAGTGTATCGATGGCGACGCGGCGCTCGCCGCGATCGACGAGAAACGGCCAGACGTCGCCTTCCTCGACATCAACATGCCCGGCCGGAGTGGCGTCGAAGTCGCGCACGAGCTGCTCGACGAGGCCGAGGCACCGGCCATCGTGTTCGTGACCGCCTACGACGAGTACGCGTTGCAGGCGTTCGAGGTCAGCGCGATCGACTACCTCGTGAAACCGGTGGACCGCGAGCGGTTCGAGCAGATGCTCGAGCGGGTCGCGCGCCGCATCGACCGCGTTGGCCCCGCGCCGGTCGGCGATGACGTCCGGAGCCTGATCCAGGAGCTCCGGCTCGCGTCATCGCTGCCGAGGCGCTTCGTGGTGCGGTCACCGCGGGGACACTACTTCGTGCGCGCCGAAGACATCGAAACCGCAACGGCCGACGGGAACTACATCGCGCTCTCGGCCGGCGGACGCATGCATCTGGTGCGCGAGACGATGAAGTCGTTCGAGCAGAAGGTGGACCCCGCACGCTTCGTGCGCATTCACCGCTCCACGATCGTGAGCATCGACCGCATTGCCCGCATCGAGCCGCTCGGACACGGTGCCTATCGCATCGTCATGCAGAGCGGTGCGCGCTTCGACTCGAGCCCCACCTACGGCGCCCGCGTGCAGGCGCTGTTGCGGTGAGCCGCGCCAGGGAAGCGCCGACGGGACGTCGAGGATTCACCGACGGGCTGGCGCCGAATGGCGCGCTAGACTGCGCCGTGAGCTTTCGACATCACGCGGTTCGCTCGCGGCGGTTTCCTGTCATGCCGGAGCCCTCTGGCGACCGGATTGCGTGCGGTAGTTGTCCCGTCGGTGATCGGAGGAGACCATGGCACGCCGGGCAAAGGTCGTCGGAGCGGTGTCGGCGGTGGCTGTCGCGGCGGGCGTCGCGTCGGTGGCTGCAGGTGGACTGGCCTGGCGCCGTGCATCCGCGCGCGAGCTGGCTCGGCTGCAGGCGGCCGCCCGTCCCCGGCCGGCGTCGCCACCCGACCAGCTCGCGCACGCCGGCCTTCCCGCACCAGTCGCGCGCTATCTCGCGCTGGCGCTGCCCGAGGGCCTAACGCACATCCGGAGAGCGCACATACAATGGGCCGGCGAATTCCAGATGCGACCTGGAGCCGGCTGGCGACCATTCCAGGCGGAACAGGACTTCACCATCTCGCCGCCGGGCTTCGTGTGGGACGCGCGCATCCAGATGATGCCACTCGTGCGCGTGCGCGTCCGCGACCGCTACGTTGCCGGCCAGGGCGCGATGCTCGGCAAGGTCGGTGGATTGCTCACGGTCGTCGACGAGGGGGGCACGCCCGAGATGGCATCCAGCGCGCTCATCCGCTGGCTCGGCGAGTCCGTCTGGTTCCCGACCGCGCTCTTGCCGGCGGGGCCGAATGGCGACGGAGTGCGGTGGGAGGGCGTGAATGACACCACTGCGCGCGCGACGATCGCCGATGGCGGCACGGAGGTGTCGGCCGAGTTCCATTTCGCTCCGACCGGTGAGATCACCCGCATGACGGCCATGCGGTACAGAGACGTCGACGGGACGGGCGTGTTGACGCCATTCGAGGGACAGTACCGAAGCCACGCACGTCTCGACGGTGTGCTGATCCCAACGGCGGCCGAAGTTGCGTGGCTGCTCCCGGAAGGCCGCTTTCCGTACTGGCGCGGTCGCCCGGTTGCCGTTCGGTACGATCGACGAACGGCGGGGGACGGGCGACGGGGGACGGGCGACGGGCGGGCAGTCATCCGGCGTGGGTGACTCGGTCGTCAGTGGCCAGCGACGCCACTGAGCACTGACGACTAATGAACTCACGACT